>JAOASC010000034.1 GCA_025210295.1 Flavobacteriales bacterium
GTATGTAAAAACTACGAAAGCCAACTGCATACCATTAGCCATGTGGCAGGAGAAACGAATCGTTTGGATGTGAAGTTGAAAAGAGTGAGGGAAGTGGAAGAGGTGAGCAGTTAGAAGCAAGAGACAAGAGACAAGAGACAAGAGACAAAAAGCAAGCAGAGGTAAGAGAGGGGTATGTTTTTGAAATTTACCAGTTTTCTTACTTGAGTTGAAAACTATTAAAAGGATTGATTTTTCTTGAGTGATATATTGCGGAAAGCCCTTTGCACAGTAATGTGTGAGGGGCTTTTTATTGAGTATGATTTGGGATACCAAAAAGTTGATATTAAAGTAGGAATAAGTTCTTAGATATTATGGTATACTATTATCTTGCAACTCCAAAATAAAACGAGAATAGGTAATGGCCTTGCTTGAATCTTTTGAGCCCTTGCCAAAATACAAAGGCTTATGTGCCAATGATATTTTTAAATTGCTTACCGGAAGAGACATCTTACAATGTCCAAAATGCGAAAAAGGCAAAATATTATGTAGCTATATCCCAAAGCCTGAAACCTAATTTTACTCAAAGATCAAACGTTCTTTTTATACTGAAATACAAAATTAATAGCCATGGCTAAAGGGGAAAATTATGCATTATTTACAATGAGAAATTGCTTACTAAAGCCAATAAAACAAAAAGATACTAGTGATTTTATACTTTTTTGTCGTTTTCTAAAAATAGCAAGACATTAAATACCCATAGCCCGGCGGCATTGTCCAACAATGTTTTATCCTTCATATCTTTAATTTATCAATCTGTCAATTTTATTGTTTAGTGAATGTTGTTATCTTTGGAAGGATAAAACACTTTTACGTTATGCTTCATTCTAATTAGCCTCAATTAAATGAACGAAATAAAAATATATGCATTTATTAAAGCCGTTGATAAGAAATTTTTTGACAGCTTTATCAATGAAGGTCAGATATGTATGAATACCATTAAATGGTTTAGAGAATACGAAAAGTTTGATAAAAATATTGGAGACGGAAGTGAAGGTGCTATAGCGACTTGTGGCAATGATTTTACGATTTCATTTGCAGCCCCAATTGAAAATTTTAATTCTCCCAAAGAGCTAAATGAGAAAATTGATAAGGCAAATTGGTCAAAAAAGTTTTCTGGGGAAAATTTAAGAATGTTTAATGGGGATGATGCCAACATATTGAGTCTATACGCAATTACGTATTCAGATTATACTCAAAAATTAAACGGTGATCTAGTTCCTAAAAAATTCATTGATGAATTTTCAAATCATAGATTTATCCTTATTTACAATCCAAGACTATTTATTTCAAGGATGGAAGAAGCAATCAGTAAAATAGGTAAATCGATGAAGCTAAGAATGGTTGAGTACTATAAACTTGATAATAAATTAAAGAAAGACTTATCCTTTTTTCACAAGCAAGATATTTATTCATATCAGAATGAATTTCGTTTTATACTTAAAGATAAAAATCCTGAAATGAAGATCTTAAATATTGGCTCGCTTGTTGACATCTGTGCTGAAATTGATTTACACAAACAACCATGTTCTCTTGAAACTGGTGATGAGATTATAAATATTAGAATGGAGGATAAATAAAATCTTAGATTGAAGGGAACGAAGGCATAACAAAAGTTATCCCCATTCATTACATCATGGCATATTGCTTACACGAAAATAAAAGGTAATCTGATATTAAAACAAATAATTTATGGATAAGAAGCATCTAAAGAAATTTCTCAAAATATTTGAGGCTTTAACTAAAACTGAAGATGATATAATAACTATTAATGAATCCTTAGAGAATAAAATGGATTCTCTCCAAGATAGAATCGACAAATATGAAATGAAAGATTCATTAACAGATGGGCAAGAAGAAATATTATATAGACTACAGTCAGAAGTGGATGAATTAGAGGAAGATATTGAGAAAATTACCGAATTGCTTGAACGCATTGATGACGCAATAGATCTTATTGATTTTGATACCAATTTAATTAATCGAAGAAATGAGAAATTAGAAAATCAACTTGAAAGATTAAAATTAAAAACTGAGCAGTTACAGTTGAAAAATGAAAAGAATGCAATGTAACATTTAAAAAAAAACTCGACTAACCTGATAAAGTAAACGATAGCAGAACTGCAATAATTAACAGACGAAAAAGAATTAGATTCACTTTTTTATTAGGATGAAAAAAGAACGAGGGCATAACAAAAGCTAAATTTCATGGGCGGTGGGAATTGCTCGAGAGTTAGTTCAATTAAGAAACACCAGCAAGCCACTTAAATTTGGTTTACTCAAAATATAAACAATTTCACTCGGCTTGCTTACTTGGCGTATTGATAAGATTACTCTTTTAATCGCCCACGAAACTTAGCAAGACCGTTGAACAAAAACCGCCTGCGGCGGTAGTTTCAAATAAAGCTTGTAACTTATAGGGAAATCAAAATCCCCCTCGATAGTCCGAGTTGACCCCTAATAGTCCCAGTTGACCGATAGTTCGAGTTTGCAACTCGGACTCTGCGTAGCAGAAAATCAGGAAATTATATCTAGCGTAATTCTGTAAATGTATTTTTTATAGAATGATGACTTTACCTTATTTTTATTATTTTCTTTGAAAATAAGTACGAGTGGAAAACACTCGCACCAGCGGAGGAATATCGAGTCAAAATAACAACGCAGTACAGCACTTCGAAACACTTACTAAAAGATCCACGAACCGTAACCTTTAATTACCCATTAACAGTAAGCTATATTTTAGGCTTTGTAATACTGAATGATACGAAGTCCTGTATTCGAACGACACGAAGACCAGTATTTGAGACACGCGAAGTTCTGTATTCGAATGAAGCGAAGACTAGTATTCGAGAGACACGAAGTTCTGTATTCGAATGACACGAAGACCAGTATTCGACTGTCTCGTTAAAGATTTGTAGGAATCAAAAAATAAAGATAAGATTGGTTTGTTGTAAGATTAATAACCTTCTATCTAACAAATTTTGTTAATACTCCTATTTACCTGTCAGCTTGACTTTTTTTTATCTCAAGCCGCATGGCTTCTACTTTTTCCATCGATGAAAAAGTAGACAAAAAATCTAGGGCGCAGCCTGCCAAACTATTTTTACTTGAAGAATTTAAGTGCAACGGAGTGATCTTCGAACCAGTTCTCAGCTTCTCCGTTTTACTAAAAATTCTTCTGCGTAAAAACAGCTTGACATCCTGATGCCCAAAAAGCACGCATGAGCAGTTCAATTGATGGGAAGGTTTTTCTCACGCTCATAAATAGTAAAGCATTATTTACGAATTAAAGCACTGTTTTTAGTCGATCTCAGGTTAATAACTTGGGGTTTGAAGCTTTTTCCAGATTACTACCAACAGTTATCAGCATAGCGACCATTAAATTGTACAAATAAAAATGGAACTCTGGTTAATACAATTGGTATTATTTCTTCGATGCAAGTCGGTAAATACTGATAAATAAATAGTACATTTGTGATATCGTTAGGGGTGCTGAGCATGGGCTTGGCTGAGAGTTTACCCTTTCACCTGATCTACATAATAGTAGCGTAGGGAAACGATTTATCTGTGATAAACATTTCCATAAGATATAACCGTTTCGTTTTACGCGAGGCGGTTTTTTTATGCCGCTGATTAAGTGTAATATGGGTAGAATGATTTGATGGATCGGCAAATCTATTCTACTGTAAAAAGAGTAAGATGAGTTCAAAGTTTAATCAGTATGCATCAGACTACGATGCGTGGTTTTTAGAGAATGAAAATCTTCTGTATTCAGAAGTGAAGTTGGTTGCACACTTTTTAAAAGATGCTGGAGAAGTTTTTTCGGTAGGTTGTGGTAGTGGTTTGTTCGAAACCATTTTGAACAAAGAGTTTGGCATTTCAATTAAAAATGGAATTGAGCCATCGGAAGGAATGGCAGAGATTGCAAGAGGCAGAGGAATTAATGTGGAAATTACTACTGCTGAGGAGATGGAATTGGGGAATGAAACCTATGATACCATTCTGTTTAACGGTACACCAAGTTATATTGGCGATTTACAAAAGGCATTGAACAAAGCTTATGCGGCATTGCGTCCGGGAGGAAAAGTGGTAGTGATTGATGTGCCAAAAGAGAGTGGATATGGTGTGTTGTATAATTTGGCAAAAGCCGTTGGAACTTGGGATCATCCATTGTTAGAAGGTGTTTGTCCAATTGATCCTTATCCAATTGAATTGGTGAAAGTTGCCAATTGGAGAACTACACAAGAGAAAATTGACATGTTGGGCAAAGCTAATTTTGAAGATTTGCAATTTGCTCAAACCTTAACCAAACACCCGTTAAATTCGAATCGTGTTGCTGAAGAGCCAATTGAAGGTTTTGATAGTGGGGATTATGTGGCTATTTGTGCACGTAAAAAATAAATTGAGAGTAACTTTCAGCGAACAGTACACAGCTAAATTATCTGAAAAAAGCAGAAGGCTGTTCGCTGTAAGTTGATATAATACTAATTATATCACTAAATAA
>JAOASC010000035.1 GCA_025210295.1 Flavobacteriales bacterium
AAGAGGTAAAGGTTTTCAATCATTGAATTTTATTGTATTCGATCGTTGGGGAAATAAGATGTTTGAATCAGCAGACAAGGAGATAGGTTGGGATGGAAGATTTAATGGTAACATAGTCGCAGCTGGAGTTTATGTTTATTACGTAGAAGTAGAATATTATAACGGAACTTCTGAAGTAATAGAAGGAAATATTTGTGTGACTTTTTAAAGAAGATGATAATGAAAAAATTAAGTTTAATAATATTGGCCTTGATGGTGTTTAAGGTTTTTGTTGGTCAAGATATTCATTTTGCACAATTTTATAACACACCATTAGTGATTAATCCATCTTTAGCAGGTGGTGATGACGGTACTTTTTCAGGTGTTTTAAATTACCGGGAACAATGGCGTAGTGCTGGTAATGCATACAATACTTTTGGCGTTTCAGCCGATGGAGGATTAATGAAAAAAATAGATAAAGGGTTTCTTGGTGTAGGAGGAGCAGTGTATAATGATAAGCAAGGAGATGTTAGTTTAAGTCGTTTACACGCTAAATTATCATTGGCATATCATACGCAAATTTCCAGACAGCAATATTTTAATGCAGGAATATCAGGAGGAATAGCACAAACAAGCATTGATAGAGCTAAGATGATTTTTGATGATCAATATGATGGAAGTGGTTATAATTCTTCTATCCCCTCAAATGAAGTTTTAATTCAGCCGAATAGTATTTCACCTGCATTTTCTGTTGGTGTAAATTATTTGTTTAAGGAAAATGAATATGTTGGGAAAAGAAGGTTTTTATTAGGCGGTGCAGTGCATAACCTAATAAAGTTAGATGATGCTTTAATAGGAGAGATAGAACAATCAAGAAGTTTTAGGTATATTCTTCATTCGGAAGCCTCTTTTCCTGTAAGGGGAACAAATGTAGAAATTCAACCAGCAGGTTTTATAGCCTTACAAGGAACAGCTAAAGAGTTGTTTATAGGTTCAAATGTTCGATATGAGTTAAAACAAGAGTCAAGGTTTACAGATTTTTCAAAAACATCGGCGATTACTTTTGGGGTTTTTGCTAGAGAGTTAAAAAGTATGGTTGCTTTTGTTGGTTTCCAGATGGATAAATATAACATCGGAGTGAGTTATGATATTGATATAACAGGTTACTCTGTTGCGTCTTCAGGACAAGGAGGTTTAGAAGTTTCTTTTAAGTATGTAAATCTTACGAAGTTTAATAAAGCGTATACCCCTGCCCCTAGATTATAAAATAAATATTGTATAAGGAAGAATAAGATAATGAGAAGTTTATTAAAAGGTTTTTATTTGGCTATGGCAATGCTAGTAGCTCAGGGGTTAAGCGCTCAAAAAAAAGAAATTGAAATAGCAAAGAGTTATGAGCTTATGGGGAGGTTTTCAATGGCTTTACAGTATTATAAAAAGGCTGAAGCTAGAGAAAAATACTTAGCCGAAGAAGAGCAAGTGCGCCTGTATAAGTCTTTAATCTTTTGTAATGATAAACTTAAAGATTATAAAAATGCCGAGAAGTATTTTGAAAAAATAGAAAAATTACAACCCTTAAGTGATAGTTTGTTAGTTAAGTATTCTGAAGTTTTAAGGACTTTAGGGAGTCACCCTAAAGCCGAAAAAGTATATAGAAGCTTGGTCAATAAACAGACCGATGAAGTGTTAAAAAACAACATGCTATATGCATTGGATTGGTTTAAGAAAAATAAGAGCCTTAAACAACCTTATGTGATAGGGAAAACAAATATCAATGTTCAGGGGTTGAGTATGGGGATAGCAGAATATAATGATGGCGTTATTGTTGGTGTTCCAAAGTTAACTGATGGAGTAACCTTTTACAACCTAGGGTATTGTACAAAAAAAGATTCAGTAACATTTTCTGAAGCAACTATTTTGAGTAAAAACTTAACAAGTAAATTCCATGAGGGGTATCCGGTAATAGATCAAAAGAACAACGTGCTTTATTTTACATCTAATTCGTTGACTAAAGTGAAGATTAAACAAGGAGGGAAGAAAGATATAAGCAAAAATGGAAATGTCAATCGTCTCAAAATCTATCAATCTACTTTTGAAAATGGAGAATGGTCTGAAAAAGAAGAGTTACCATTTAATAGTATGGATTATGATTGTTTGCACCCGTCAATTTCAGATGATGGAAAGACATTATACTTTACTTCAAACATGTCTGGAGGTAAAGGAGGATATGATATTTATAAAGTAGAAAAGACGAACTCAGGTTGGTCTAAACCGGTTAACTTAGGAAGTAGAGTTAATACTATGGGAGATGAGATGAATCCTTTTATTAAAGCTGAAGAGTTGTTTTTTGCTTCAAGAGGATATTATGGTTTTGGAGGAATAGATGTTTTTAAAGTTAAGTTATCCGAAGAAGATGGTAAAGTTCAAAATTTAGGAGCTCCAATTAATACGAATCAGGATGATTTTTCATTTACAATGAATTCAAAAGATAAAGGGTACTTTTCTTCTAATCGAAGTTCTAAAAAAGCTGAAGATGCTATTTATAGCTATGTTTATTATCCTGTTAATGTTGTAACAGATACAGAGAATGGAGAAGCAGTAGAGGATATAGATGTTGTCGTTTCTGAGTTGATTAATGGAGAATGGAAAGAGGTGTCGACTCAAAGAACCAATAAAGCAGGGGAATGGAAATACGACTTTAAAGCAGGCGTGGAGTATAAAGTGAAGTTTGATAACTCTTATAGAAATTCAAAAGAGTTTACTTTATCAGCAAACGGCAATAGAGTAGAGGAGTTGGAGAAGCTCAAAAATGTAGATTTACAAAGAGTTTTTATTGATGGATATGTTATTGATGAGGAAACACAGAAAGGAATTGAAGGAGTGAAAGAGATTCTTTATGAAAAAAATGAGTTAGGAGATTTTGAAGAGATAGATTCAACATTTACAGATGAAGAGGGGTATTGGAGATTTGATGTTGAAAAAGATAAGGTCTATGAAGTTGAAATTCAACGTGTGGATTATGAGTTGGAAAAGATTGAAATAGATCCAATAGTCGATAATGAACCAAGAAGAAAATCATATACAACAACTTTAAAAGTAAAGCTGAATAAGGATAATGAAAAAGTATTAGACGCAGAAAATATCTTCTTTGAACATAATTCAGCCAATATAACTTCAGCTTCTTTTGCTGTGCTAGATCAAGTTGTAGGGTATTTAAAGGCCAATCCTTATTCTAAATTAGAAGTGGATGCTTATACCGATTGTACCGGTGACGATGCCTTTAACCTTGCTTTATCTGAGAGAAGAGCAAAAGCTTGCGCAGACTATGTGATTGAAAAAATTGGAGGAAAAGCATTTAGAGTAAAGTATAAAGGCTTTGGAGAAACCAATCCAATTCATGCTTGTGATGAGCAACGAAACAACCCTGATTTAGCGGCAGAAAATCGTAGAGTAGAATTTAAATTAGTAAAATAGTCGTTCCTTTTATAAAAATGGATTGAAATTTGTTATTAAGTTGTTCTGTAATTCAATTGTGAAAAATTAACGTTGTAAATAATTGGAATTCGTTATCTTCACAACTCTAAAACAGAATCAAATGACAAAGTATATATCACTATTTACAGCTCTTTTATTATATGGGAGCAGCTTATTTGGGCAGCATCAGTCTGATAAAACAGTTAAGCATTACACTCAAAAAGTAGAAGAGTTAATCAAGGTGCTAGACAAAAAGTATGTTCAAGAAGTAGATAAATCCAGGTTGATAAAAGATTTTGTTATTGGAACTCAGAATAGGTTAGTTCCATTTCATTCATATATCTCAGCGCAAAAATGGGGAGGGAAGCATGATGAAGTAGTGGTTGCTGGTATTGGTATCGCCTTTAAGTTCAAAAGTGATACAATACTTGTTGATAGTGTATTGAGTAATAGTGGTGCCGAAAGTTCTGGGATAAAAAAAGGAGATAAAATTATCAAAATAGGAGGGCATAAAATCAGTCATTACAACTATTTTAGTGATGTAGCAAAAGACTTGATCGGTGTTCCAGGAAGCTCCTTAGAACTCACATTGGCTAATGTAGAAGATAGTTCTGCCAATTTTGTAAAATCGGTAGAACGTAAATTAATCGATGGGATTCACTTCTTTAGTTTAGGAGAGTCAATTACTTCAATTAAAGATGCTATAGCCCTTTGTGATACCTTATATGAAGATACAGTTACTAACTTAAAAATAACAGAAACTGGTATTCGTTACATGCTGGAGCATTTGGATCCTCATACAGCTTATATTTCATTGGAGGATTTACATGATATGAATGCTCCATTGAAAGGATCGTTTACTGGAGTAGGAGTTCGCTTTCAAATTGTAAAAGACACTATTGTTGTTGTAGAGGCAATACCAGGGGGACCATCAGAAAAGGTGGGGATTCAACCAGGAGATAAATATATTTTTATTGGAGAAGAGAAAGTCGCTGGGGTAGGAATAAAAAATGGAGGAGTAAGGGATCGTTTATTGGGAGATAAAGGAACCAAAGTTGCGGTTAAGATGAAAAGAACAGGTAATAACGAGTTACTTGATTTTACCATAGAAAGAGATAAAATTCCTATTTATAGTGTAGATGCATCATATATGGTGACTAATGAAATTGGTTATATTAAGGTTAATAAATTTTCTGCGACAACAGTTATGGAGGTTAGAAAGGCTATGTTGAGTCTGAAATCTCAAGGAATGAAAAGCTTGGTGTTAGACTTGCAAGGAAATGGAGGTGGTTACCTCAGTGCGGCAATAGGTTTGGCAGATGAGTTTTTATCAGGAGACAAATTGGTCGTTTATACAGAAGGTAGAGCTTATCCAAAACAAGAGTACAATACGCGATATACAGGATTAATGGAAGAAGGTAAATTAGTCGTTCTTGTAAATGAAAACAGTGCGTCAGCTAGCGAAATTGTAAGTGGTGCAGTTCAAGATTGGGATCGAGGATTAATTGTGGGGAGAAGAACTTTTGGAAAAGGACTTGTTCAAAAACCACATAATCTATCAGATGGAACACAAGTAAGAATTACAACCTCTCATTATTATACTCCAGCAGGAAGATGTATTCAAAAACCTTATGATAAAGGAATACAAGAATATCGAAAGGAGAAATATAATCGTTACAAAAACGGAGAGTATTTTCATAAGGATAGTATAAAGTTTGATGAGTCACTAAAAACGTATACCAAGATTAAAGAAAGAGTTGTTTATGGTGGAGGTGGTGTTATGCCAGATGTTTTTGTTCCATTAGATACGTTAGGAACAAGCGATTATTTTTCAGGATTAATTAGAAAAGGAATTATGAATCGATTTGCATTAACTTGGGTGAACAGTAATCGTCAAAAATTACAAGATAAATATATTACATTCGATCGCTTTGATGAGAAGTTCAAAATAGAGAAGCTGACAAAAGAGTTGATTAAATATGCCGAAACAGAGGGGCTACCTTTTAATAAAAAACAATATGAGGAATCGAAAGAGGTTATTAAAATAAGACTGAAAGCAAATGTTGCTCAAAATCTATACGATTTTTCAAAGTTCTATCAGGTGAATAATGCATTAAATGATCCATTACAGATTGCCATTAAGCTCATTGAAAGTGGAGAGGCTTTTAATGAATTGGACTAAATGTTAAAAAACTAGGCTGTTTTTTTTGAAAATTAAATATGACATATTTGCGAAATAAAAAAAAAGCAGTACCTTTGCAGACCTATTTTAGAATAATAGAGTACAAAATTTAAAAGATATTAAACGTGAATACATTAAGTTACAAAACAATATCAGCTAACAAAGAGACAGTAAACAAAGAGTGGTTGTTGGTTGATGCGGAAGGAGAAACTTTAGGACGTTTAGCAAGTAAAGTAGCTAAATTGATTAGAGGAAAGCACAAAGTTAACTACACTCCACATGTTGATTGTGGTGATAACGTTGTTGTGATTAATGCTGAAAAAGTGAATTTAACTGGTAAGAAGTGGACTGATAAATCTTATATCCGTCACACAGGTTATCCAGGTGGGCAAAGAGAATTATCTGCTGAAAAGATGTTAGAAAAGCATCCTGAGAGATTAGTAGAGTATGCTGTAAAAGGAATGTTGCCTAAAAATAGATTAGGAAGTGCATTATACAGAAACTTACACGTTTATGTTGGAGCATCTCACAAGCAAGAAGCTCAAAAGCCTAAAGAAATTAAATTAGATTCAATCAAATAATTATATGAGCGTAATTAATACAATAGGAAGACGTAAGTCTTCTGTCGCTAGAGTTTATTTGTCAGAAGGGACAGGTAAAATGACTGTGAATAAAAGAGATTTTTCAGAGTACTTCCCAAAAGGAGTATTGCACTATAAATTAAGTCAACCATTTTTATTAACTGAAACAGAAGGAAAGTACGATGTTAAAGTTAATGTAAAAGGTGGTGGAGTTAATGGTCAAGTAGAGGCTATCCGTTTAGCGATCTCTAGAGCATTAGTAGAGGTAGATCCAGAGTATAAGCCTTTATTAAAAGCAGAAAGCTTAATGACTCGTGACCCAAGAATGGTTGAGCGTAAGAAACCAGGTCAACCAAAAGCTAGAAAGAAATTTCAATTTAGTAAACGTTAATATCACAATAAAGTTAAATAAAGCCCTCTTCTTAAAGAGGGCTTGTTTAGTATCTAAGCGTTTCAGATCGATGATTATCGCTACTGAGATTGCTGCTGAGAAAACCATGTGACGTTATCTATATATAACTCAGTAAAAAGAAAGTAAACAAAATGGCAAAATTACAATTTGATGAAATGTTAAATGCGGGAGTGCATTTTGGACATTTAAAAAGAAAGTGGAATCCAGCAATGGCTCCTTATGTATTCGAAGAGCGTAAAGGGATTCACATTATTGATTTGAACAAAACAGCAGTAAAAGCTGAAGAAGCAGCTGCAGCTTTGAAACAAATCGCTAAATCAGGAAGAAAAATTTTGTTTGTTGCAACAAAGAAACAAGCAAAATCTATCATAGAAGACAAAGTTAAAGAAACAAGAATGCCTTACATCACTGAAAGATGGCCAGGTGGAATGTTAACAAACTTTAAAACAACAAGAAAAACAATCCGTAAAATGACATCTATCGAAAAGATGATGCAAGACGGAACTGCAAACCACCTTTCTAAAAGAGAGCGTTTACAAAGAACTAGACAAAAAGATAAATTAGCTAACGTATTTGGTGCAATAGCTGATATGACTCGTCTTCCTGCTGCTGTATTTGTAGTAGATGTTAAAAAAGAGGACATCGCTGTAGCAGAAGCTGTAAAATTAGGAATCCCTGTGTTCGCAATGGTTGATACCAACTCTGATCCTAAACCAATTGATTTTGTTATCCCAGCTAACGATGATGCTACTAAATCTATTGAATTAGTTGTTGATTACGTATGTGGAGCTATCAAAGAAGGTTTATCAGAAAGAAAAGCAGGTAAAGAAAAAGCTGCTGAAGAGAAAGCTACTGAAGCAAAAAAAGAAGAAGTAACAACTGAAAAATAATTATATTCTCTAAAATTTATAACAATGGCAATAACAGCTAAACAAGTAAATGAATTAAGAAAAAAGACCGGTGCAGGAATGATGGACTGTAAGAAAGCTTTAGTTGAAGCTGACGGTGACATGGAAGTAGCAATTGATAACTTACGTAAGAAAGGTCAAAAAATTGCTGCTAAAAGAGGAGATAGAGAAGCTAGTGAAGGATTGGTTATCGCAAAAACAACAGCTGATGGAACTAAAGGTATTGTTGTTACATTGAACTGTGAAACTGATTTCGTAGCTAAAAATGCTGATTTTGTTTCTTTCGCAAACAAGATTGCTGATATAGCTGTTGAATCTGGTGCTAACTCAAAAGATGAGTTATTAGCAAAAGACTTTGATGGAAGTTTAACTATTGAAGCAAAAATCATCGAGCAAACTGGTGTAATCGGAGAGAAGATTGAAGTGAAAACTGTAGAAGTTGTTGAAGCTCCTAGCGTTGTTGCATACAATCACCCAGGAAACCAAATCGCTACAATCGTTGGATTAACTAAAGCTGCTGAAGAAGAAGGTAAACAAGTTGCAATGCAAGTTGCTGCTATGGCACCTATCGCTTTAGATGAAAGCCACGTTGATCAAGAGACTATTGATAGAGAAATTGAAGTAGGTAAAGAATTAGCTATTGCTGAAGGTAAACCTGCAGATATGGCTGAGAAAATTGCTAAAGGAAGATTAAACAAATTCTTTAAAGAAACAACTTTGTTAAATCAAGCATTTGTTAGAGATAACAAAAAATCTGTAAAACAATTTTTACAAGATGTAGATAAAGATTTAACAGTAACTGACTTTAAAAGAGTTTCGTTATCTAACTAATTCTTATATAATTTTTAAAAGAGAGCTTTTTAGCTCTCTTTTTTTTGTCTAATTTTGACCTAATTCTAAAATCATCATGAAATATAAAAGAATACTTTTGAAATTAAGCGGAGAAGCTTTAATGGGAAATAAACAATTTGGTATAGATAACGAACGATTAGTTCAATATGCTAAAGAAGTTAAAGAAATTGCCGAATTAGGTGTTGAAATAGCAATCGTAATCGGAGGAGGAAATATTTTTAGAGGTGTTCAGGCCGAAGAAGGTGGAATGGAAAGAACCCAAGGAGATTATATGGGGATGTTAGCGACTATGATAAATAGTATGGCACTTCAATCTGCTCTTGAAGTTCAAGGACTGCATACAAGGCTACAATCTGCAATTAAAATGGAAGCAATAGCTGAACCGTTTATTAAACGTAAGGCCGTTAGGCATTTGGAAAAAGGTAGAATTGTGATTTTTGGTTCAGGAACTGGTAATCCATTTTTTACTACTGATTCTGCCGCATCTCTTAGAGCAATTGAAATTGATGCAGATGTAATCTTAAAAGGTACAAGGGTTGATGGTATTTATACTGAAGATCCAGAGAAAAACCCTGAAGCTAAAAAATACAATAACTTGACTTTTGATGAGGCCTATGATAAAGGATTAAAAGTAATGGATATGACAGCCTTTACACTTTGTAAAGAAAATAATGTTCCGATAATAGTATTTGATATGAACACTCCAGGTAACCTAAAAAAGGTGGTTGTTGGTGATGAAATAGGAACGCTTGTTGAAGCATAACATAAAATAAATTATATATTTGTTCTAGAAGTATAGATAAAAGATATGAATGAAGAAGTAGAAATGGCATTAGCCGAGGCAAAAGAAGGTATGGAAGCCTCTTTAACACATTTAAGATCAGAGTTATTAAAGATTAGAGCAGGGAGAGCAACTCCTTCAATGTTAGGAAGTGTTATGGTTGAATATTATGGTTCACCAACCCCTTTGTCTCAAGTAGCCAATGTAAATACTTCTGATGCTAGAACATTAACAGTTCAACCTTGGGAAAAATCTATTTTACAAGATGTTGTAAAAGGGATTCAAAATGCAAACTTAGGATTAAATCCACAAAATAATGGAGAAATGATTATCATTTCAATTCCTATGCTTACAGAAGAAAGAAGAAGAGAACTTGTGAAGAATGCAAAAGCCGCTGGTGAACATTCTAAAGTTGGAGTTAGGGGAAAACGTAAAGATGCAAATGATTTTATTAAATCATTAAAAGCTGATGGTTTAAGTGAAGATGAAGCAAAATCAGCAGAAGATAAAGTACAACAATTAACAAACGATTATATCGCTAAAGTTGATGAAATTGTTGATGCTAAAGAAGTGGATATTATGAAAGTATAATGCATTATACTATGATAAAAAAAAGCAGCGTTTAACGCTGCTTTTTTTATGTCTTAATGTCTAGCTTTATCGCCCATATAAATTGGGGAAATCAGTAATGATACCATCTAAATTCGTTTCCAATAAACGATTAAACTCCTTTTCTTTATTCACCGTCCAAGCAAAAACTTTTACACCTTGTTCGTGAGTGTTTTTTACCATTTTAGGACTAATGAATTTAGAATAGATCCCCAAAGCATAAGGTTTAAAAGAAAGTTGTTTTAAAATTTTATTTCCAGACAATCCCAAGCTCTCATGTAAATAGACCAGTTTATAATCGGGAGCTTTTTGATGGAGTAACTCAATAATTTGAGGGTCAAAACTCATAAAAATAATTTGTTCTCGACCTTTAAATTCAGCAACTTCATTCAAAATAATCTCAACATATTCTTCAGGGTAAGGTTGGGCTTTTCCATACAACTTCTTTTCTGATTTAATTTCAAATAAAATAGTCTTGTCTTTAAAATCAATCTTATTAAAAGCTTCTTGAACTAATGGCTTATACGACTTTATATGCTGTTGTTCAGGAAATTTCGGATGGGGTTTAGTTCCACAGTCAAATGCCTCAATTTCTTTTTGAGTCATTTCGTATAAACAATGGTCTTTGTTATGCTTTATTTCACTACCGTCGGGAGCTAAGCAATAGGTCTTATCCATATATTCCTCATGAGAAATAACCAATTGTTTATCTTTATTAACCACCACGTCCCACTCAATCCCATCAATGTCATACGTTAAAGCCTTTTTAAACGACTCTAAGGTGTTTTCTGGTAAAATACCTCTACATCCTCGATGTCCGAAAATTAGAGGGGGATTTTGTTGAGAAAATAAGTTAACAACTGTCATAACACAAATGATTAAAAAGAATCTAGGCATATTTTTTTAATAATTTTCTGACCTCATTTGCCAGTTTTTCAGAATCGTTAGCTTCTAATTGATGACCAAAATAGATGTATTTTCCTTTATCAGAAAAACGCACAGCTCCTTGTCCTATTAACCAAAAAGAATCATTCATCACCTTTGCAAAAGATTTAGGGTTTTGTTTTAAGCATTCAACATTTTTGTAGTCGATTTGTTTGGTAATGTATTCATTAGCTTTTCCATAAGATAAAATAGATTTTTTAATCGTAAAACGATCGGCATCTATTTTGATGAATTCAATACCATATTTCCTCCATAAGAATGTCTTTACAATTCTGTACTCGAAATAAGCCCAGAAAATGGTCATGACGAATAGAATCAAACTTTCTTGTTTCCCTACCTCACCAGCGAATAAAAAATAAATAAATACAGCCCCACAAAAAGTCCAAGCAATTGACCAAGCCAATAAAAGACTTTCTTGCCATCGTTCTATTTTTGTAGAAATGACAATCGTAGTATGGCTTTTATGATGCTCTAATGATATTCGTTCGCCAATAGTTTTCATAGCAGATTAATATAAAACAGGTTCGACTTCAATTTCATTAAATACTATTCCAAAAGTAGCTAGTTCATCCAAGACTGGTTCGTAGATCTCTTTATGTATAGGTAGCTGTACTCCCTTTAATTGTATAGTGCCATTTAGAATCATTTTGGTGCAAATTCCAACTGGTAAGCCCACAGTATCACTCATTGCGGTGTAAGTCTGATCTTCGCCAATATAACTCATAGAAGAGTGTATCTCACGGTCAATGCCATCGACTTTAAAACCAAATTTATGCCACATCACAATCATATCTTTATCGTGAGGTTCCAATGTCCATTTAGCTTCTAAGATTTGTTGTAAGATTTGAGCAGGAGTTTTGTCTTCCTCTAAGTTCAAAGGAGTATCTTCGAATATCCCTAACCAAACTAACTTGTCCCAAATAATATCGTCTTGATCTATTTTGAGGTAATACCTTAACTTTAATTCAACAGAATCGTGAGGATTATAAGCCAAAAATGAGTTAATAAAGTCTCGATGTGTCATCTCTTTGGATCCCTCTAAAATATAGCTGTCGTCTGTTGCGCCCAATTGAACAAAAACGTTCCAAGCTCTACTGAAACCAACTTTTCGTAAAGTACCTCTGTAGATCGTAGGAATGTTTTCTAATCCATAAATACTTCTGTATTTTAAAGAGTCACGATTAGCATATCCCTCAAATTTTCCTCTTCCCTCAACATCAATAATTTCGGTTCTTCTAAAAAGTCTATTGTAAGGAATATATTTATATTTTCCTTCTTGAATAAATTTAGCAGCACCTCCTTGTCCCGCTAAAACAACGTTTCGAGGATTCCATGTAAACTTATAATTCCAAGGGTTGTTATCACTTTGAGGAGCAATTAATCCCCCTGTAAATGACTCGAAACAAGTCATTTCTCCTCCCATCTCTTCAATGTCGTCTAAAACTTTTTTGGCCGATAAATGGTCTATTCCTGGATCTACACCTATTTCATTCATGACAATAATCCCAGCATTTACAGCCTCTTCATGTAGTTCTTTCATTTCTTTAGAAACATAAGAAGGCGTAATCACATCTTTTTGGAATCGAATACAATCTTTAACGACTTCAATGTGAAAACGAGCTGGTAACATCGATACTACAAAATCACAAGCTTCAATTTCTTGAGCTCTTTGATTAGGTTCTAGGGCATTAAATTCAAATGCTTCTCCTCTTGCATGATTGTTTATTTTTTCCTGAGCAATGGCGATATCCATATCACCAACTCTAATCAACCAATTCTCATTTTCAGCATTATTTAATAAATATTTTATTAATGACGATGAAGATCTTCCTGCTCCAATGACTAATATTTTCTTCATGTTCTAAAAGTAGTTTTAAGAAAAATCCCATACTCATTTTACTAAGTATGGGATTTGCTATGTTTTTATTTAATTCATTTATAAATGTTGTTTACAAGTGCTTGATTTTTAGCGCACAATAAACTAATTAAAGAATAATTGATAAACTTATTCTTCTTCAGCAACTAATTCGCTAGCAGCTTTCAATAATCCAGCTTTCTGTAATAAATTATACCACTGGAATACTTTTTTAATGTCAGAATTATGAACTCTATCCTCATCAAAATCAGGGAGAACTTCAGCAAAAAATGCTTTTAAATCATTAATATCATCTTTATGACTTAATGCAGCTTCTCCATTTAATTTATCGTACATTTCTTGATAAACTTTCGATAATAACTCATCTCCTTCAATAGTATAAATACTAATGTCTTCTAACGCACTAATTCTGTCTGTAGCAAAAGCAGGCATTTTTCTACCTGTTTCTATTGATTGTACAATCACATTACTTTTTCCTTGTGCTACCACTGTATATAATCCTGGCTTACCCGATATTGCAATAATTCCTGTTAATTTCATTCAGTTTTGTTGTTTGTTTAACTTTCCAACAAATTTAACAATAATCCTTAATGCTGAATGACTATTTTTTGAACATCTATATTTTGAGAAGTGGATAACTTAATCGTGTAAGTACCGTTAGCCCATTTTAATGTATTTAAAATCACTGTGGAACTGTTGATATGATCATTTTGATAGATTAATGTGCCTTTGAGATCATATATTACTATAGATACAATCGTTTCAGGAGCTGTGAGATGAACAAAGTCATTAGCAGGAATAGGGTACAGCAACATTTTTTGATGATGTTCTTCTAGGCCAACAGCATTGTAGGTAACAGTGTCAGAATAGGTCGTGCAACCATATTGGTTCGTAATTAAAGCATAATAATTACCATTAGTATTGACAAATAACGAAGATTCGTTCTCAAAACTTAGTTCAACATTATCATAATACCATTGGATACTATGATTATAAGGGTTGTTGATAATTAAAGAATCAAAATCAATTGTAATGATAGGTGTAGTAGGAGGTAAGTGTGCAGTCGTTTGAAAATATAAAGTATCACTATTGCAGCCATAATGGTTGGACGTTACCAGATAGTTTGAAGAAGACGAACTTCTATAAATTGTAGAACTGGTGTCATTATCATTCCAGTTAAAAGAAGAAACGTGATTCGATATTGCAATTAAACTGCTATCTCCTTTACAAAAATCTAAATCACCAACAAGTGTGTTTTCAAAACTAGTGCTAAAGAGCGTGTTAAAGCCGTCTAATTTTCCATATCCAAAAGAATAGTTTGGAAGAGCCCCCGTAAAGCTATCAGTGTATGTACTGGTAATTAATGCTGTTTTAAATTGATTACTGGTCATTTGGTTGCACTTTTCAAGTAGTAATGCACCAACACCTGCTACAATGGGACTAGCCATAGAGGTACCTCCATTACGACGGTGCATACCACCTAGCGCTAGAGTAGAATCTAGTGTAGGATGGTTCAGGTAATAATCAATTAGGTTGAGCGGTAAAGGAGCATTAACTCCATGTCCAGAGGCTGCAACCTCAGGTTTCATTCTTTGGTCACGTGTTGGTCCTCTACTAGATGTTTCAGCGATTTTTCCTCTAACACCACCATTGGAGGTCCAAGTAGAATCTAGATTAACATAACCACTATCGTTATAGTAATTACCGACAGTAATTACATGAGGAGAACATTGAAAAGAACTAACTATCGTTTTTAAACTATCAGGGTTCATGTATTGATGAGCTTTTGTAAAGGAATTGATTCCTCCAGTATAGGAAATAATGTCTGACATCCCAAAGATGGAAGAACTCCAAACATCAAAATGACCTGTCCCAACAGTTTCAAACCTGAAATTGTATTGACTAGAATCTGGCATGGGGAGATATACTTGTAGTAGATATTGCCCATCCCTTAATTCAGACCAGTATTGTACAGTAGCTAATCGCTCATGATTGATATTCCAGATTGTGTCGTAAGTAACTGTGTTTAAATTGTTGGATATGTTAAAGTAATGACCTTTTCCTCTATTCTCAAAACTTGGAGAAACTTTGTCAAGGCCAACGGTATATTGTATTGAATTAAAGTCTGCTGTGTCTGACCAAACTTCAAAAAAAACAGCAGATCCTCCATAGCCTGAATTAGGATTGTGAGCAAACCAAGTAAAAGCGGTGTCATTATCAATAGTACTTTCTAAATGATAGTTGCCCCAATTTCCAGAATTTCCAGCAGAAGCGACCATCAGGTGTCCAGATTTACTGTTAATTAAACTGTCAATGAATAAAGAGTAAGGATCCAAACCATCGTGAGAACCAAGATAAGTACCAACACTTGCGTTTAAAGCACACGGTTGACCTAAAGAATCAGCAATATGAAAAATGTATTCAACAGCATCAACAACTGTCGCTAGCCAATTAGGACTGTTGAAATTGCTTTCTACCGCTATTATTTCTGCTTCAGGAGCAACACCTTTATTTAGACCATTGGCAAATGCATTACCACATCCTGCTCCAGTTACTGTAGTACCATGCCCATAAATATCATTGTTGGTGCATAAGCCTTGCATAATTTCCGAATTATTCCAATCTTGGCCATAACCATATTTAGAAGGTGTAAATTGATTTTGAGGTAGTGTTTGATCCCAAAGTGCCAATACTCGTGTAGAGCTGTCTGATGGGTTTAAAAAATCGGGATGAGTCCAGTCTAAACCTGTATCGATAAACCCCATGATTACTCCTTTTCCTGTATATGAGTTTTCTAATGGAGCAAGACCTTGATGAACAGCATTTATTCGATTGTTCACTCGCATAGTGTCATTTAAAGGAGTTCCCTCATAAGATCTAAAGTTGATGGCGTTTAAAGGAGTGTTATCCAAAAAAGCTTTAATGGTTGTTCTGGGAAGACTAATATACTTCCAGTTTTTTATGTGTCCTTTGTATTTCCCATTGTATTGAGATAGACTCTTTTTTAGACTAGTTTGATTGGCTTTAACAAAAAAGCTAAGTTCTTCACTTTCATTATTAGGGGTAGATTGCAGATAGTGTTCCAGTTGAAAACTTCTTACATTTTGCTTTTTTTCTTGGGCAAAGACAGTCAAGCTCAAGAAAAAAAATAGGGCGGGGTATAACATTTTTTTCTTCATAAAACTAAATATATAAAAAATGAAGCTTAAAAACATGATTAAACGAAAAAAAATAAATTAACCCAAAAGTAACAATGATAAAATTATTCTTTTTTATGATAAAGATAAAAACAGTAGCCTTTTATTAACGTTTTATCTAAATCAGGATGGAAAAAAGTTAGTTTATTTTTGTTTATTATATCTTCGGTGGTAATAGATTTTAAATATTTATGGCAAAGTATTACTTTTGCACTTTAATTATTTAGAATAAACAAAACGCAAAGCCAAATTAAATGGAAATTCCAAAGATTTACGAGTCAAACAAAACAGAAGCGAAATGGTATAAATATTGGATGGAAAATGATTTTTTCAAATCAGTTCCTGACGAAAGAGAAGCTTATACTGTCGTAATCCCTCCTCCCAATGTAACAGGTGTTTTACACATGGGACACATGTTGAATAATACTATTCAAGATGTATTGGTCAGAAGAGCTCGAATGCTTGGTAAAAATGCATGTTGGGTTCCTGGAACTGATCATGCTTCTATTGCTACTGAGGCAAAGGTGGTTGCTAAGCTAAAAAGTGAAGGCATTAATAAGGCAGACTTAACTCGTGATGAATTTTTACAACATGCTTGGGATTGGACCGAAAAACATGGTGGAATTATTCTTGATCAATTAAAAAAGCTTGGGGCTTCTTGCGACTGGGATAGAACGCGTTTTACATTAGATAAAGATTATTACGAAAGCGTTATTCACGTTTTTAATGACCTGTATGAAAAAGGTCTGATCTATAGAGGTGTAAGAATGGTGAACTGGGATCCTGAAGCAAAAACAGCTTTAAGTGATGAAGAAGTGAATCATAAAGAAGTGAACTCTAAATTATTTTATATCCGTTATAAAATAGAGGGAACAGAAGACGAATGGCTAACCATTGCAACTACTAGACCTGAAACTTTATTAGGTGATACTGCAATTTGTGTAAATCCAAATGATGAAAGATATACTCATTTAAAAGGAAAACAAGCCATCGTTCCTTTGGTAAATAGAACTATTCCTATCATTTTTGATGAATACGTTGATCCTGAATTTGGAACAGGATGTTTAAAAATTACTCCAGCTCACGACCCGAATGATTATAATCTTGGATTAAAATATGATTTGGAAGTTATTGATGTGCTTAATGATAACGGAACAATTAATGAAAATGGAGAGTTATATATTGGTCAGGATCGTTTTGACGTTAGAAAACAAATAGCCGTTGATTTAGAAGAAAACGGTTACTTAGTGAAAACAGAAGATCATATCAATAAGATTGGATTTTCAGAAAGAACAGATGCTGTAATTGAGCCAAAATTATCTTTACAGTGGTTTTGTTCTACAGAAAACTTATCTAAACCAGCATTAGAGAATGTGATGAATGATACCATACAGTTTCATCCAGAGAAGTTTAAAAACTCTTATAGAAACTGGATGGAAAATATTAAGGATTGGTGTATTTCCCGCCAGTTATGGTGGGGGCATCAAATTCCTGCATATTACTATGGAACAAGAAAAGATGACTTTGTCGTTGCTAAATCTTTAGAAGAGGCTGTAGAAAAAGCAACGGTTAAAACTGGAAGAACGATTACTGCTGAAGACTTAAAGCAAGATGAAGATGTTTTGGATACTTGGTTCTCGTCATGGTTATGGCCAATGTCTGTGTTTAACGGCTTTAAAGAGGGGGAAGATCATAAAGAATTGGACTATTACTATCCAACAAATGATTTGGTTACTGCTCCAGAAATTATGTTCTTCTGGGTTGCTCGTATGATTATGGCGGGTTATGAATACAAGCAAGAATTACCATTTAAAAATGTTTATTATACTGGAATTGTTCGTGATAAATTAGGGCGAAAAATGTCTAAATCTCTAGGGAATAGTCCAGATCCAATTGGTTTGATTGAAAAGTATGGAGCTGATGGTGTTCGTGTTGGAATGTTGTTAAGTTCTCCTGCTGGTAACGATTTACCATTTGATAGTGCTCAATGTGAACAAGGACGTAATTTTACCAATAAAGTTTGGAATGCATTCCGTCTAGTCTCAAGTTGGGAAGTAAAAGAAATGGAACAACCTGCGTATGCAAAAGTGGCCATTGATTGGTTTCAGTCTAAACTAAATAAAGCGCTTACTGAAATTAATGAATCTTACGATAAGTTTAGAATTTCTGAAGCTTTGATGAGTACCTATAAATTGGTATGGGACGATTTCTGTTCTTGGTATTTAGAAATGGTAAAACCTCCTTACCAACAACCTATTGATGCTGTTACTTTTAATCAAACAAAGCAATTCTTTGAGGATTTATTAAAACTAATGCATCCTTTTACACCTTTTATCTCTGAGGAAATTTGGCATTTGATTGGTGAACGAGAAGATAAAGATTGTATCATGGTTAAAGAATGGCCCAAGGTTTCTGCTATTAATGAAGGGGTATTAAGCGACTTTAATAATGCTGCTGATGTTATTTCAAACATTAGAACAATAAGGAAAGAAAAAAATATAGCAAATAAAGTTCAGCTGGACTTTAAAGTTATTGATAACGAGAAAGGAGCAAAAACATTTGATAGTGTAATTTCAAAAATTGGAAACTTAGCTTCATTGGAATATGTTGATGCTAAGGTTGATAATGCCTTTTCTTTCTTAGTGAAAACCAATGAGTATTTTATACCTTTTAGTGAAGATATTGATGTTGAGGCAGAAATTAAAAAGTTAAAAGATGAACTAGAATATGTACAAGGTTCGTTGAAAATTGTACAAAAGAAATTAAGCAATGAGCGCTTTGTAAACAATGCACCTGAAAAAGTTGTTGCATTAGAAAAGAAAAAAGAAGCTGATGCTTTAGCTAAAATTAAAGTTTTAGAAGAGAAACTAACTGCTTTTGCTTAATTGATAAGCTGATTAATGAAAGAGCCAAATACCGAAAGTATTTGGCTCTTTTTGTTTTTTTTAGCACCAGTCTAACTAAATTTATACTCATGAAAACATTATATATTATAAGACATTCTAAATCCGACTGGAAAACAGGGGAAGTTGATTTTGAGCGTGGGCTAAACAAAAGAGGGAAAGTACAAGCAAAAGCTTTAGGTGAGTATTTTAAAGCACATGAAAAACCTGTGGACTTAATCATATCAAGTGCAGCCAAACGAACGGTATTAACCAGTCAAAATATAGCTAGAGCTATAGCTTATCCATTAGAGGATATTCAACAAGAACATTCAATATATGAAGCGCATTACGAACAGTATTTACCTGTTATTTGGGGGGTAAGCAATGCCGTTGATACTGTTGTCGTTGTAGGGCATAATCCTGGAGTAACCAACTTGGTGTACGCACTCACAGGAAATTATCTTGAGTTTAAAACCAGCTGTTTTGCTCAAATAACATTTGAAACAAAACAGTGGGAAAATATACAGCAACATACAGGAACATTAGTGTCCTATTATGCGCCAAAGAAAGCTTAATAATAGTAAGCAATAGCTCTTAACTGTCTAGACCAAATATTAGTTCCTCCTAAATAAGTACTACTTGCAGCAGCATTATTAATAGAATCTCCACCACCAGCAGAACCTACTGCCCATTGGACTTTGATAACGTGGTTACCTGCCGCGAGATTTTGAGCAATATAAGAAAGATTAGGAGTTTGATCCCATGAAGCATTAGCTTGCATGTGTCCCCAGTTAACAGGTGTTCCGTCAACAAGTATTCTATAAGCTCCCCATGGTAGGCCACCACCACCTGTATATAAGGTCGCATCCCAGCTAATAGAAACATCAGCTTGTTTAATCAGGTTAATGTTTAATAACATATCTGGCATATCAACCCAACTTTTAGTCGTGGTACCAGCACTTGTTGTCCCAATTGCTTGCCAAGTATCGGTCATTTTTAATGCTAATTTTCTCACGTCTCCAGTTGCATTGGCTACAAGTATTTCATCTGTGCCTGCTCCAGCAGGAATATTTCGAACTCTAAGGTTTCCATTAACATCCAAGGCTGACGTAGGAGCATTTGTTCCAATACCTGTATTTCCATTGGTATGGTTGATATAAAAACGAGTAGAATAAGTGTTTGAATTATCAAAAGATTGTATGGTGAAATTGTCATCAGCGTTAAGCTGGCCCTCTGTTATAATCCATCCGTTACCAGAAGTAAGATTAGTCATTCTAATATCGGCAGAATGGTTAGAGGTGTTGTTTTCAGATGCTAAATGAATTTGACTTTGATTAACGTCATGCATGTATTGATTCCCCTCAATATGAAGCTTTTCTGTGGGAGTTGTAGTATTAATACCTACATTTCCTCCGTCAATAATAGACATTGCATGATCTAAGGTTCCCGTCCCTCCATTAGAAACATCTCGTTTAGTATAAAAACGAATCTGACCTTGGTCAACAGGTGCTCCATATCCATCAAATAATATTTGAGCATTGGTCAATCCTGTTGAAGCTTTTATCATGTTTAAATGAATATTGTCGCTGGCACTTGTTACCTCAAATAACGTTGATGCGTTTCCTGAATATAGAATATTACCATTTACATCTAGTTGGGCGTTTGGTGCAGCTAAGCCTATCCCAACATTTCCTTGCGTATAAATGTTATCATTGATATTATCAGGTTGATTAGTACCTCCGACTTCATACCAATCATGATCTTTTAAACCACTTAAGTCGACCGTTTGAGTACCACCTCCATCAATAATATTTAAGTTGTTGCCTGTTAAATTAGCACCAGTATTGTATTCATTGGTAGGGTCTGCATCAGCATCGTTAATCGAAAAAGTTGTTCCTGTTCCTCCACTAATATTGATTGTTGCATTACCACCTGTTACAGTGCTGGTTAAATTCTGAGCATCAGTGTTGTCTAAATATCCACTTAAATCAACTGGAGTACCGTCGTTGGTTAAATTTAATGAGTTTCCTGTTAAACTTAAATCCTGATTATCTGTTCCAGAGTTGTCATTAACCCAAGTATAAGTC
>JAOASC010000036.1 GCA_025210295.1 Flavobacteriales bacterium
TAAAGACACCTTTATAAAGTTTTGCAGAGAAGAAATAGGGAGAAGAAATGATTTAGGTAATGCAACAATTCATCATCAATTAAATAAATTGGATACTATCCAGGAATGGGCAGGAGGAGATTTTAGTTTTGATAAATTAACCAAAGATATGAGAAAGTGTCAATATTGATTTTCTATTGTTTTAACTAATATTCCTTTTTCATCATATTCAAAAAGATACTGCCAAACCAAGTCATCAAATAAATTGTATATATTTTTCTCAATTATATTTCCTTTTTGATCATATTTATATGTGTATCTAGTAGTGTCTTCTTTTGAGGCTTCAATGAACTCTATTAATTGACCTATATTATTATATTTACTTGCTTCTTTCCAAATTTGTTCTCCTTCTGAATTATAAGTTATCTTATTTAGTAAATTTCCATTTTTATCATATTCATAGTTTGAAATGCTCTCAACATCATTCGCTCCATATTGAGTTTGCTCAATTAATTGAGCATTAATATTATATTTTCTAATATCCTTGAAGTTTTGCTCTCCTTTTGAATTATAACCTGTCGTCCTTATTAAATTCCCGGCTTTATCATACTCAAAAATCAGTTTTTTTTCTATCTCTCCTTTGTAATCATAAAATATATCTTCAGTTTTATTCCCCTCATTATTATAGTTACGTAAAGAAAATAAGCCCCCATCAGAATCTTTAATAGTAGTATAAATAATATCCCCTCCTTTACTATAGTTTGTGTCATAGGAAAAATAAGGAGTATAATTTATCTTTTCTTGTGCTTTTATAATTATGCTATACGACAATGTAAATAATAATAAAATTGATTTCATTTTTAAAGATTAAGTATAAAAAATGGATTCTATGTTAATTTGTATAGGTGTGAATATAGTCAAAAATTCAATAGCCTCCTAACAGTTGATAAAAACTCTCACGATGTCTAAATATAACGTGTTTTCCCCAATAACAAGCAAGTTAAATCGTAAAATATTTCATAAGTTAGTCGATAAATATAGTAGTCACAAGCATCACAAGAAATATAAGCGTTGGTCTCATCTAATCTCTATGTATTCTACTAAAAAAGTATATAGAGGAGTTAACTTCTATTGACCAGCCAATGTAAGATCGGGAGAACATTATTCAATACGTTGATGTAATAATTGCGGATTCAGTTATCGATCTTGGACTAACTGCCGACCAACTAAATTACTTAAGAAAAACATATCAAAAAGTCATTTGGTGTTTTGTTTCCCAGATAAAAGAAAATGGAGCAATGTGTTCAATGTCATCCAGCTACAGATCTAAAAGATAGGTATGCTACTTTAGAAAAGAACAGTAGGAATGATTTGAACCTTTGTCATGATATTTATCAAAAAAGGTGTTTTTCACTACTAAGAATAATACTCTTGACTTTTGCCTAAAAAAGCGTGCAAAATCTTTGAATTCAATGATTTAATCTGGCATTGTTTTTGTTTATTTGCTGTTTTTTTTAATCACATGAAATTTACATTTACAACTTTAATCCTGTTGTGTTTTTTTAACATTCAAGGTCAAGAAATAATAACATCAAAATCCCCTTATTACCAGTATGACACAATCTTTAATGAAGCTAATAGCCCCATTTTTGCTATTACTAAAAATGCATATGGAAAGTTAGTCGACTCTACTCTTTTTGACCAAAAAGGAAATAAAATAGAAGTTATTTATTATAATCAGAGTAGAAAAAAAAGTAGTAGCGAATCTTTTGCATATAATGTCAAAGGAAATATGATTGAATGGAGTTTTTATAACTCTAAAGGCAAATTAGACTCCAAAAGAAAATATCAATATGATGAAAACGGGAATGTAATTAAGTCTGAAAACTACAATTCTGAAGGTATTGTAGATAGTAAAAACTTTTATAGCTATGATAGACTTGGAAATCAAATTAAGGTTGAAAAATATTTTTCTGAAGGAAAGTCTATTATCAAATATGATAGTTATGGAAATGAAATCGAATATACCATCTACAACTCTGAAGATGAATCAACCTATAAGACTACTAAAAAATACAATGATAAAGGGAAATTAATACAAAGCATTATTTTTAGCCCAAATAGAACACATATAACTAATGATAAATATGACGACAATGGGAATATAATATTAAGAACTTCTTTTATTGATTCTGTTTTGTTTTCTAAAAAAACATATAGATATTATGAGGAATATAAAGAGGAAGAGGAAGTTGGATATAACTCTAAAGGAGAGGTGATAGAAAAAAAATACAGCAAGTTTGATGGTAAAGGAAGAGAAGTTGAAAGAAATAAGTCTTATTACGACGATGCTGAGCTATATGAGAAAATAAGTGTTAAAACTAATCACGAGAAATATTTAACTGAGGAGATTTATTATGAAAATATTTATAGAAACTCACAAAAAATGATTACTAAGTACAAAACTATAACTAAATATGACAATGAATGGAACAAGGTTATAGAAACTGAAACAGTGAAATTAGATTAAGTAAAATGAATTTTTTACGATTGGAATTTGAATATCCATAGGGGATTGGTCTTTTTTTGTTTATAAGCCTTTGTTTTACTGGTACTCTAGGATTCTTTAAAAGTAAATAAGGGGCATAAATAGAAAGAAGAAGGAGGGCAATAAAAGACATAAAAAATGTAAACCTTAGTACATTGTTTTTTTGAAAATGTATTTGGTTTTAGGATGGCTACAGTAAGTTTAGTTTTTAATAGAAGAAATAAGTTAAATAAGAATAAAGAAGGGGCAATTGATCTTTGTGTTACAATTAATTCAATTCCTCATTATATTGGCTTAAGAATTTCAGTTTTACCAAAACTTTGGGATAATAAAAAAAGAGAGGTAAAATCTAATCACGAAGATTGGTTTGAAATTAATAATATTCTAAACGAAAAAGTTAAAACAATTAATAAATATTTATTTGAGTGTGAATTGAATAATCAGATACCTGAATTAACAGATATAAAGCAAATTTTAGGTAAAAAGCATATCAAACATAAAGACACCTTTATAAAGTTTTGCAGAGAAGAAATAGGGAGAAGAAATGATTTAGGTAATGCAACAATTCATCATCAATTAAATAAATTGGATACTATCCAGGAATGGGCAGGAGGA
>JAOASC010000037.1 GCA_025210295.1 Flavobacteriales bacterium
AGTATATTTACTCTTCTACTCCTAATAGAAAAAATCATGTTAGTGAAAACCTTTGGTAGTGCTGTATATGGTGTTGATGCCCTCACCATTACAGTTGAAGTCAATATTGGGCAAGGAGTGCGGTTTTATTTAGTTGGTTTACCTGATAATGCAGTCAAAGAAAGTCATCAACGTATCTCTGCCGCATTAAAAAATAACGGCTATCGTATTCCTGGAAAAGAAATTACCATCAACATGGCTCCTGCCGATATTCGAAAAGAAGGTTCTGCGTATGACTTAACCATTGCTATTGGGATTTTAGCTGCGTCAGAACAGCTTAAAAATAGCGAAGAGGTAAGCAATTATATCATCATGGGTGAACTCGCCTTAGATGGCATCCTTAGACCAATAAAGGGAGCTTTACCCATCACACTTAAAGCTAAAAAAGAACAGTTTAAAGGTATTATTCTTCCTAAAGCTAATGCTAAAGAGGCAGCAATTGTGGATGGCATTGCAGTATATGGAGCCAATACCATTGAAGAAGTCATTCATTTTTTTGATGGAATCCCTAGTCTCCAACCTGAAGAAAGTACTGTAGAAGAGTTGCTTAACCAACCTCAATTAAATTTTGGAATTGATTTTTTAGATGTGAAGGGGCAAGAAAATGTAAAAAGAGCATTGGAAGTAGCCGCCGCTGGAGGACATAATGTTATTATGGTTGGCCCTCCTGGATCTGGGAAATCTATGTTAGCTAAACGTATTCCCACCATACTTCCTCCTCTTTCTTTAGCCGAGGCTTTAGAGGCGACGAAAATTCACTCTGTTGCAGGGCTTTTAAATACCGAAATAGGCTTAGTCAACAGTCGTCCTTTTAGGTCACCTCACCATACCGTATCAGATGTGGCTTTAGTAGGCGGAGGCTCTAATCCCAAGCCAGGGGAAATTTCATTGGCTCATAATGGTATTTTATTTTTAGATGAACTCCCTGAATTTAAAAGAGCTGTACTGGAAGTGCTTCGTCAACCATTAGAAGACCGAGTTGTAACAATCTCAAGAGCTAAGATCAGTGTTGATTATCCTGCTAACTTTATGTTGGTTGCTGCAATGAACCCTTCTCCAAGTGGAGAATTTTATGATCCTAATAGCCTAAATGGCGATGCAGCGCATACGGTTAAACGCTATTTATCTAAAATATCTGGACCTTTAATGGATCGTATTGACTTGCATATAGAAGTACAACCTGTTCCTTATGAAAAGCTATCGGACAAAAGAAATGGAGAATCTAGTACAAGTATTCGACAACGGGTATTAGAAGCCCGAAAAATACAAGAAATCCGTTACAATCAATACCAAGGTATACATAGCAATGCTCAATTATCACCAAAATTGACTAAAAAATATTGTGTTATCGATAAAGCCGGAGAAGCATTAATGAAAAACGCTATGGAAAAACTCGGATTCTCCGCTCGATCCTATGGTAGAATATTTAAAGTTGCCCGAACAATTGCCGACTTAGATAAAAAAGAGCATATTGAAGCGCAGCATATAGCTGAAGCCATTCAATACAGAAGCTTAGACAGAAACGGTTGGTTAGGCTAAGTTTGCATGGTACTATAGTTTACCAATTGAATATTATAATGTTGAATCAACTCTTTGATATTACTATCCTTTAGGCTTTTTAATTCCTCTATTCGAGGCGCATAAGAATCGTGTTTGATTCCCCAATAATTTTCTTTATAAAAAGCTCCTTTTCCAAGGTGAAGCATAAATTCTGCTACTTCACCACTTTGAATGTACTTTAAAAAATGATGAATTTTATTGACACTAGCTTGCTTATAATAATGCGCTATAAAATAAGATGGGTGTGCTACTGCTGCATGTTCAGCTTCTTTCTTTTTCTTTTTTAGAGATTTAGCTTGTGTTCCCGGTATTAATTCTAAAGCATCATCTCCATTTCCATTAAAGATCGAATCAATAATTACACCTAAGCCATCTCCATTGATGGGAAGCCATTTTTTAATCAATCGTTTGTTATTTAAATAAGGATGACCCCACGTATGATAAGCTAAAGGGCTTCTTATAGGAATATTATATTCATTTGCTGTACTTAAAAATTCTTTCCAAAAAGGGTCATGAAAATAGACGATACCTTGATGGTTATTGATGTGGTCTATTTCATGAATAGGAATATTTAATACTTGTGCCAACAACTCCAACTGAGCCTTTAATTCGGTCTTAATTTCATTGCATGTAATCACATCTAAATCCAATTCGGAAGCTAATTTAAAATGCCATTTCCCTTTAATCTTTTGAACAATATTAGAGATTTTCTTTATCGGAGCTATAGGATACCCAGCTGTCATTGTAAAATGCAACCCTATTTTTACTTCATATCCATACTCCTTGCAAAACTCTTGTAACCGTTTAACATTAAGTAAATTTTCTCTTCCATAATTTACAAAGACAGAAACAGAGTTTACTACACCATTTCTAATACCGTCTATAATACCATTGTTTAAGAAACTGGAAGGGCCAAAGTCATCAGCATTAAGGATAATCTGCTTCATTTTTTCAATAAAATTAGGGTCAATAATTATTGAAAGTTAATGTTTTTTTAACATTAAAAGGTTGTTTAGTAATATAAAACGCAATAATTTTGCTTTAAAATAAAACACCAAGACCTAAAACCAATGAAAACACTACCTATTGAAGTCCAAGAAGAAATCATGGATCTTTTAGAAAGTAAAAACAGCGAAGCATTTATCAAAGCTTCTAAAATTAAGCAAGCTAGAATAATAGTAACACTTCGTCAGAAATATGATTTTAAGAAAAAATCATTAGGAATGAATTAATAAAAAAGCCACTTGTTTAAGTGGCTTTTTTTATCGGTTATTATGAGGTTAACTCTAACCAAAGTTATCCCCCTTTGCTTTTTAAGCAAAGGGGGTTTTTATTTAATTACTTTTTTACAAATCTGTTGGTAATCATTTCACCATCCTTAGTTTCAAGTTGATAAAAATAGATTCCACTAGATAAATGATTTACATCAATAGAAAAGCTTTCAGACATAGCATTTTTGCTATAAAGCACTTGTCCACTTAAGTTAACTATAGCTACTGATTTAATCAATTGATTCGCTTGAATATTTAATTGATTACTCGTTGGGTTAGGGTAAACATTTAAATCAAGATCATTTTCTTTAACCTCATCAACTGAGACAAAATTTCCAGCCTCGATGGTAACTATTGATGTTGCAGAGCAACCTGCATCATCTACTACAATTGCTGTGTAGACATCTGGAGCTAATCCAGTTGCCATCGCTGAGTTTCCACCTGAAGGCGACCAAATATAAGAATAAGGTGTTGTTCCTCCAGACGCAGTAACTTGAGCTGACCCATCGTTTGCCCCGTAGTAACTTTCGTTGGTACTTGTAGTACTTACTGATAAATTACATCCTGGGTCATTAATAATAATCGTTACAGATACAGAACAGTTATTCGCATCAGTAACTTGTACCGTATAAGTTCCTTTGGATAATGCATTTTGGAAAATACTGGTAGAACCTCCTGGAGACCAAAAATATGAATATGGAGCTGTTCCTCCTACAGCTGTTACAGAAGCTGTTCCATCGTTACCACCAACTGTTGTTACATCAGAACTCGTAGTACTTGCGCTTAAAGTACAAACAAAATCTTCTACATACTCAGTAAGCGTTACAGAGCATCCATCTGCATCAGTTATTTCGATAACATATGATCCAGGAGAAAGGTTTGAAGCAGAAGAACTCGCTGAAATATTAGGATGCCAGTCATATGAATAAGGAGGTGTTCCATTATTCACTGTAATATTGATTGAACCATTGTTCATTCCAGTATTAGAAACATTCGTTACAGCAGCTGAAGCCACAAGTTGACAACTAGGCCCATCGTTTATTGTAACTGTAGCTGTAGCAGTACAGTTATCTGCATCTGTTACAGTACAAGTATACGTTCCTGGAGAAAGGTTTGAAGCTGTACTTCCGTTCCCTCCTGAAGGTGTCCAAGAATATGAATAGGGAGCTGTACCACCAAATGTTGATACCGTTGCACTACCATCGTTAGCTCCTTGAGCAGACACATCTGTTTTTGAGATTGTCGCTGAGAAATTACACCCTCCAGAACCTGACTCTAGTAAAATATCGTCGATCGTTAGTTTAAACTGATCAAAACAATCATGATGTCTAAAAATTAAATAAATATTATTTTGACCTGCATAAGCTGCACTCGAGACACTACGTGTAAAAACCTGGCCTCCAGTAGCCATTGTTTCTGAAAAGATCAATGTAGCATTAGCTAAGTTAGTAGGACTTGTAGATAAATACACTGAATATTTCTCAGCTGGGTAATTGGGATCTGTTGCAGCAACTTTCCAAGAGATATCCGAAGAAGTTACTGATGAAAGGTTTAGTACAGGAGAAATAAATAAATTATCTGGTGTTATTCCTACACCATTACCACTATCATAAGACTCTGAAAAAATAGCCTCTCCCAATGGAGATAAGGCAGTAGGAGGGTTAGCATTTCCCCAATTCACTTCTTGGAAATTAAACCCATCGTTATTCAAGTCTGCAATTGACCAGGATTGAAAATCAGCTGAAGTACTCGCTGACAGAATTTGTCCGTAACTACCATAATACAGAATGGCCGCTATCGCAATAAGTAATACTTTTTTCATATTTAACTGTTATTTTTTCGATAAAAGTAATCTTATTTAGGATAAAAACAAAAAAATCCCTTACACGTATGTGCAAGGGATTTTCTGTAAATCGATTATTAAGTATTACAAAGCGCTTACAGCGTCCATGTATTTGATAAATTCTCTATCTTTTTTAGCTTTATCTTTTAATGAAGCATCTTTAGCAATTGCAGATTTTAAGTTATTTAACATTAAATCTTTATTGTTTGTTCTTGCTCCAATAATTGCTTTTAAGTAGTAACCTAAACCAGAATCAGCATCAGCACTTTCATCGATAATAGCCATAGCAGCATCAGCTTCTCCGTTTAAGATCTTAGCTAGAGCAGAATTTAAGGTTTTATTATCTCCCATGTTCGTAATTGCATCAGCATAATTTCCGTCTTGGATAGCTACGATTCCTTTGTTATAGTTTGTTTCAACTGAACTTCCAGCTTGTCCAAAGTAATCAGCAGCAGTAGCTTTATCACCTTTAACGTGAGCAATAGCTCCTAAGTTGTTTAAAGTAATAGCGTTAGACTCTAATCCATTTGCTTTTTCAAATTTAGCAGCAGCTCCATCAATATCGTTTTGTAAGTATAATACATATCCAACATTGTTTGAAGTTCTGTAATCATTTCCAAATAAACGCTCAGCTTCTTTATATACTCTTAATTTTTCGTTTAAATCTTCGTATAATCCAGCTGTAAATAATAACTCCTCAACATTTAAAATATCAGGGTTCGTTTTAGATAATTGCTTTAACTCTTCATCGCTGTAACCGATTTTATCATAAGTTAAAGTCATTGTAGATCTTCTCAACTGTGGTAAAACTTCTTTTTCTAAGAACTTATATGTTTTAGCCATGTTTCTGATATCTTCTTCTCTTTTTACAGGATCAGAAGTCATTTCTAAAACTCTTAAAATTAATTCTTTGTCTTCATGAGAAGTCTTTTGAACTTCAGTTTTAAAACCATCCCAATCTTCACCTTTAGGCGATTGAGTAACAAAACTTGCTTGCTGACCAGCTTCAAAATTAATTTTAGTCATTAATTTATTCACATAAGTAGCAGCAGAACCAGCTCTATCAGAAGCTAAGTTAGCATTCTTATCAACCTCACCTTCTGGAGACGCATAAGACATAATGTTTATGCTTTTCATTTCTCTTTTTGGGTTGGCTAAAGCTTCAGTAGCAAAAGTTTCAAAAGCTTTAATATCTTCTTGCTTTAATTCAGCAGCTTTAACATCAAATTTACCTTTTGCATAGTTGATTGTTGCAGCTGTTGTTTCTTCAGTAGTTCTTACGAAGTTATCTTTTGCAAACATTACTTTATCATCAAACTGAACTAATAATGGTGTAATGATTGTTCCATCAGCAATTTTATCAGTAGTGATTAAATCTTTTGTTTTCGTTCCTTTTTTAGGTAAAACTTTTACCACTAAATCACCCTCTTCCATACTTGCGTTGTAAGGAACTGTGCTTGTATATGAAAAAGACTTCCCTCCTTTAGGAATAACCTCACCATTTCCAGCCGCTTTTTCTCCTTGGAAAATTTTTGTATCGAATGGAATCTCTGTTCCATCTTTACATACAAACGTAGGTGTTACCTCTACAACTGCTTTTTTATGCAATCCTTTTTCAATAAATTTCCCGTTAATTTCTAAATTAACTTTATCTCCATGCATTTCCAATGGATTTTGTTTTACATTGTACTCAATGTCTTTAACAAGATCACAACTGTTCATCAACATTCCCCCTGCAACTACAGAAGCTAATGCTATGCCTTTTAGGTTATTCTTTTTCATCATTAATTAGTGATTAATAAGCTTACTTTAATTTTAATAATAATCGTGCAAGTATAAGGACTATTTTTCTTATATAAAAGAATGAATATCAGTATTCAATATTTTTCCACTATTTATTTTCATTTTCAACTAAGCATATTGACATTTTAACGATAAAAACATATTAAAACGGTTTTAATGTAAACAATGTATTGTTAATCTCATTTAAAAATACAAAGTCGCTTTGTAATTAATTTATTTACCTTTGTTAGCTACTGTTTAAAAATTAATAAAACACAACTGTGAAGCTTTTTTATCACATAGGAAAGTATTTCATACTGATGACCTCTATGTTTACTAGACCTGAGAAGTTGTCTGTATATTGGAATAGAACTTTGGATGAAATTATACAATTGGGTATAAAGTCACTAGGGTTGGTTGTGGTGATGTCTTTTTTTATGGGTAGTGTTTTAGTGATTCAAACAGCCACAGCTATCGACTCTCCTCTAATTCCTCGATATACAGTTGGTTTTACCTTAAAACAGTCGATGATTTTGGAGTTTTCTTCCACTATTATCTCTTTAATTCTTGCAGGTAAAATTGGTTCAAATATCGCTTCAGAGTTAGGAACAATGAGAGTTTCTGAACAAATCGATGCTTTAGATATCATGGGGGTTAATTCGGCTGGTTACCTTATCGCTCCAAAGATATTTGGAGCTATGTTTGTCTTTCCTATTATCGTAGTATTTAGTATGGTTTTTGGGTTTATTGGCGGCGGCTTTATTGCTTCTACTACCGACTTGGTTACCTTAGAAGATTATTTATTTGGTATTCGATCCTTTTCTGAGGGGAACGATTTCATGTTGTTTTATACCTTATTTAAATCCATTGTATTTGCATTCCTCATGACCTCTATTTCCAGTTATTTTGGATATCATGCAAGAGGCGGAGCCTTAGAAGTTGGTCGAGCGAGTACAGATGCGGTAGTATACAGTAGTATTTTTATTCTATTCTCCAATGTTTTAATCACTCAATTATTACTCATTTGATAGAAGTTAAAAACATATCTAAATCGTTCAATGGTGTTCAAATTTTACACGATGTTTCTTTTCAGTTTCATACAGGAAAAACAAACTTAATCATTGGGCAAAGTGGTTCAGGAAAATCCGTGCTTACGAAATGTATTGTTGGATTAATAGAACCTGAGGTTGGTCAAATTCTATTTGATGGCAGAGATTTTATCAAACTCAAAAGAAAAGAAAAAAAGAATATTCGAAAAGAAATTGGGATGTTGTTCCAGGGAAGCGCATTATTTGACTCCTTAACTGTTGAAGAAAATGTGATGTTCCCCTTGAAAATGTTCTCTGATATGTCTAAAGAAGAAATGCGAGATAGAGCAAACTTCTGCTTAGAACGTGTTAACATCATCAATAAAAACAAACTTTTCCCTTCAGAAACAAGTGGAGGAATGCAAAAACGTATTGCCATTGCAAGAGCCATTGCAATGAAACCTAAATACCTCTTTTGTGACGAACCCAACTCAGGATTAGATCCCGTTACTTCAATGTTAATCGATGAATTAATTAAGGAGCTGACTATAGAATACAATATGACCACCATTGTCATTACTCATGATATGAACTCAGTATTAGAAATAGGAGATAATATTATGTTTTTAAATCAAGGGCATAATCATTGGGAGGGAGACATGCGTACAATTTTGACTACTGATAATAAAGCTGTAAATGACTTTGTTTACGTTTCACAATTTTTAAAACAATTTAAAGACAAATTATAATTATGTTAAATGGATTAATTCACGCTCATTCAGGTTTAAGATGGCTTTTATTAGTCGCTTTAATTTTTGCGATATTTAATGCTTTCTCAAAAAAGAAAAATGGAACATTTGAAGCAAAAGACAAAATGATTAGCCTACTGGCTTTTATCCTTTCCCATATTCAACTTTTAATTGGCCTTGGTTTATATGTTATGGAAAAAAGATGGACTGGTTTTTCTCATATGAAAGTAGCTCCTCTCAGGTTCTATGCTGTAGAACATACACTAGGAATGCTAATTGCTATCGTATTGATTACAATAGGTTATAGTAAATCTAAAAAGGCGACTGAGGATTCTCAAAAATTTGGTAAAATAGCAATTTATTACCTTATTGCGTTAGTGCTTATTCTTATTTCTATTCCATGGCCATTTAGAACAGCACTTGGAGGTCATTGGTTTTAATATTATAAATAGTTAATGGGAGGAGTAGAGACAAAAAATATTGCAAAAGAGAAAGCTGTTTTAGTAGGTTTAATTCAAAGAGATCAAACAACTGAACAAGTTTATGAATATTTAGATGAATTAGCTTTCTTAGCAGAAACTGCTGGAGCAGAAACTGTACGTAATTTTGTCCAAAGAATGGACATCCCCAATAAAAAAACATTTATTGGTAAAGGAAAGCTAGAAGAAATTGTAGATTTTATTCAATCAAATAAAGTTGACATTGTCATTTTTGATGATGAACTCTCACCTTCTCAATTAAGAAATATTGAAAAAATATTGGAGTGCAAAACTATAGATCGAAGTAATTTAATCTTGGATATTTTTGCCAATAGAGCGCAAACAGCCAACGCTAAAACTCAAGTAGAATTAGCTCAACTTCAATATATGCTTCCACGACTTACTAGACTTTGGACACACTTGGATCGTCAAAAAGGTGGTATAGGTTTACGTGGAACAGGAGAAACTCAAATTGAAACAGATCGAAGAATTGTAAAAGATAAAATTACAAGGTTAAAAGCTAAGTTAGAGAAAATAGATAAACAAAAAACTGTACAAAGGGGCAATAGAGGACAATTAATTCGTGTAGCTCTGGTAGGATATACCAATGTAGGAAAGTCTACTACAATGAATTTATTGAGTAAATCTGATATTTTTGCAGAAAATAAACTCTTTGCAACATTAGATACAACAGTAAGGAAAATTGTCATTAAAAACATTCCTTTTCTATTATCTGATACTGTTGGTTTTATCAGAAAACTTCCACACCAATTGGTTGATTCGTTCAAATCCACTTTAGATGAAGTAAGAGAGGCTGACTTATTGTTGCACGTTGTAGATATAACGCATCCTGCATTTGAAGATCATTATAATACTGTTAATGAAACTTTAAGAGAGATTGAAGCGCTCAATAAACCCACTATTCTTGTCTTTAACAAAGTAGATGGATACAATGATCTGGGAGGTTTTGATGAAGGAGAATTCTCAAGACCAACTTTAGAAGAATTGGAGAAAACATGGATGAGTAAAATGCAAAACAACTGTATTTTTATTTCAGCTGTAGAAAAAATTAACATTGATGCTTTTAAGGAATTAATGTATCAAGAAGTACGAAAATTACACGTTCAACGCTTTCCTTATAACAACTTCCTATATCAAGATTATGAGCAGGAATAAAATAGGGTTAAACGAAATAACAAATGAAAATAATCTGTATTGGTAGAAATTACGCAAAACATGCTAAAGAATTAGGAAATGCTATCCCAAAGGAACCTGTGTTTTTTATGAAACCAGATTCAGCAAGATTACCTAAAAAAGCTCCATTTTATTACCCAAATTTCACAAAAGATTTGCATTATGAAGTGGAACTGGTGATTAAAATAAATAAACTAGGGAAAAATATTTCACAAAAATTTGCGCATACCTATTATGATGAAATTGGTTTAGGAATAGATTTTACAGCAAGAGATCTACAACTAGAATGTAAAGAAAAAGGGTTACCATGGGAAAAAGCCAAAGCTTTTGATTACTCAGCTCCGATGTCCCAAAAATTTATTCCAAAAGCTGAATTTAAAGACTTAAACTCTATAGCATTCAGTTTACATAAAAATCAAGAAGCTGTTCAACTTGGCAATACTAAGGATATGCTTTTTAATTTTGATGAGCTCATTGTGTATTTATCACAGTTTATGACATTAAAAATAGGCGATTTAATTTTTACAGGAACCCCTGCTGGTGTAGGACCAGTGAGTATAGGAGACCACCTTGAAGGTTTTATTGAAGAACAAAAAATGATTGATTTAAAAATAAAGTAAGCTTCTAGAAGCGAGTGAACTACAAGGAAATAGACCGCTACATTTTTTTTAGTATATTTAGCGGAACAAACCCAAAAATGAATTATCAATATCTATATAGCATTCTTTTCATTTTATTTTCTCTCCCATTTTTTGGGCAAGAAAATGAAAATGCTGCAGTTATTGATTCATTAGAAAACGAAGAGCTAATCATTCACTTTAGGCCTCAAGTAAGTATAGGTACAGGGATGTTTACCTTTATGGGAGATGTAGCCAATAACCATGGGAAAGGTCATCTTACTGTTAGTCGACTAGCAAGAGATTTAAGAATTTCACAGGCTTTAAACCCCAATTTTGATTTAAGTTTTTATGTTTTATTTGGTCAAGTTAGTTCCAACGAAAGAAGTTTACAACGTAACCTAAACTTTAATTCTCATATTACTACGGGAGGAGCTGTCGTTTCCTATAATTTTTATCATTTGTTAAAACCCAAAAGGAATATTAACCCTTATATTTCTCTAGGAGTAGAGTCTATTGAATTCTTATCCAAAAGTGACTTAATGGATGCCAATGGAAATGTTTATCACTACTGGTCAGATGGGTCTATTATGAACATGGATGAAAATGATCCCAATTCAACCAACGCAATAGAACTTTTTAGGGATTATACTTATGAATCTGATTTAAGAGAAGCCAATTTAGACGGTTTTGGAAAATATCAGGAAAGAACGCTTGCTATTCCTATTGATATAGGGGCAAACTTTCACCTAAGTGATCGTTTAAAAGCAAGGCTTGGAACGTCAATGCACTTTACATTTTCAGACCTGATTGATAACGTTTCCGATCAAAGTGAAGGGCTAAGAAAAGGTGATCGTCAAAATGATAAACTATTGTATACTCATTTTGCACTCTCTTATGATTTTGGCCCGAGAAAAAAACGCAAACAATTAGAGACAGATGAGTTAGAATTAACAGGAGAAGAATTACTAGCAGCAGACACTTCTGATTATGACCAAGATGGAGTTTATGACTTAGTAGATGATTGTATAAAAACCCCGAAGCATGCTTTTCCTGTTGATGAAAAGGGCTGTCCTTTAGATGATGATCAAGATTTTGTTCCCAATTACAGAGATGATGAAAAAAATTCTTTATTCGGGTCTCTAGTTGATGCCCAAGGGGTTACTCAATACGATGATGATTTAGAAAAGTTATTCTTAGCTTATATTGACTCTAATGGCAGTTATTATACAGAAGAGAGACATGTAACAACTTCTGGTGAAGATGATGCGCCTAGAGGAGAAGAAGCACAACGAATGAAAAACAATCTTAAATACACTATTGTAATTGGGACAGATTCTAAAGAAATATCTGCCAATGAATTACATAAATATTTGAGTTATAAAGATTTTAAAACAATAGAAAGAGGAGATTCTATCTTTTATGTTATTGGAGGATTTGAAACCATAGCTCAGGCAATGGGAGAAAAAAATAAATTAGAAGATGAGGGAGTTAAAACAGAAGCCATCGCATTGTTAAAAGGTCAACCTATTGCAGAAATTCAGAAAATTATCTCTAAAAAAGAATTAAAAGATCTCGCTGTTCAACCTGAATATTCTGAACGAGAACAAAAAACACTCTACCGAGTTCAAATTGGAGCCTTTAACCGAAAAATATCCCAACAAGCTTTTGCTCAATTAGAAGATGTAGAAGAAATTAAAGGGAATGATGGATTGTACCGCTACTATTCTGGATCTTTTACCGACAAAGAAGCAGCGGCAAAACATCGAATCAAAATATTAAGTCAAGGATATTCTGGAGCTTTCTTAGTTGTTTACGATAAAGGGAAACGTATTTCTCTTACAGATGCAGGTTTTGATGTTAGAGACGATTATGAGGACATTATCACAGAAAGTTCTGAACCAACAAAAGACGCTTTAGTAAAAGGTTTAATTAAATTTAGAGTACAAGTAGGAGCGTATGAAAATGACATTCCAACTGAAGTGCTTGATGTCTATTTACAATTGGGAAGTGTACTTCCAAAAAGAGATAGCAAAACTGGAATAACGAAATATTTAGTTGGTAAATTTGATAGTTATAAAGAAGCTGAAAAGTACAAGATTGAAATACAGAAAAAAGGAATAGTAGATGCCTTTATTATTGGAGACTTTAATGGTAAAATGATTACGGCACAAGAAGCTTTAGAATTAACAAAATAATAGACAATGAAAAAAATAGGTTTAGTTTTATTTTCAATAGTAACATTATTTGCTTGTAAAAACGAGCAACAAAATGAACAGCAAAGCGCTACCACTTCACATCAAACAAACACAGACACTACTGCCATTGCATTAACATTATGTGATTGTTTAGATTCATTACCCGAAAATTTAGAGTGGTGTAAATTAAACTTTACAGATACAGTATATGCTCGACAAAAGTTTGAATGTACTGGAGACTCTGTTTATTTAGACTCTATTCCACAAGAAACCAAAGACTCTATTCGAACAGATTATGAAAACGATTTATCATTAGAGATTAAAGAAATTGAAGAGGAGAAAGAAGATCCTATATCTGAGGATTGCAAGCAGTTTTTAGAAGACTATGCTGAAGCAATTAAAGACTTTAAATCGCTCACAGATAAAATAGAAAAAAATCCTGATGATATCGGGTTAAAAATCAGTTATGCGAGCGAAAGTGAGGAGATGAACTCATGGGGATCTAAACCTCAGATGTTTCAGTGTTCTCAAAGTGAATCTTTTAAGACACAAGTTGAGATACTAAATGTTAAAAAAGATAAATTAATTGAAAATTAAAAACAAGTAAATTTATATTTGCAGGAAATTAAGAATTATGGATAATAACAAAATAGCTTTAGGGTTAGCAGGGTTAGCTTTAGTTTTAGGAGGATATAGTTTAGTCAAAACAAGTAGCCTAGAATCAAGTATTAATGAACGAATCGACGGAATTATTGCATTAAAACAGACAAATACTCCAGCAAGTAATCCATCAACAACTGCTCCAATCAACATACAACCTACTAAGACGACACCTCAATCGAATACACAAGCACCGACAGGACCATCGACAAGTATCCGATTTAATGAAGAAATTCACGATTTTGGTAAGGTAAATGTTAATACCGATAATCCTTACTCTTTTGTTTTCACCAACACTGGGAAAGAACCACTATTAATTACCAATGCAAAAGGTTCTTGTGGTTGTACAGTACCTAGCTGGCCAAAAGACCCTATTATGCCAGGTGCAACAGGAAAAATAGATGTCGTTTATAGACCAAGTAAAGGTCAAGCTGGAAAGCCACAAGAAAAGACCGTAACTATTACAGCTAATACTGAGCCAAAAAATACTGTTGTAAGAATCAAAGCTATGGTTAATCCTGAAGCTGAATAGAAAACTAAAGGTTTTTATTTGAAAAATTAAGATTTTATACTATATTTGCACCTCGAAATGAGGTTTAAAACAAAAAAGAGGGGACAATGAGTCCCCTCTTTCTGTAACTTGAAAATGATAAAAAAAGAAGTAGTAAAACAATTAGCCCAAGAGCGAATGGATGAAATGAATAATGGCACTTATTTAGTGGACATTATGATTTCTAATACCAATCAAATTGTTGTAGAAATAGACAATATGAACGGAGGCGCTGCTGTAGAAGACTGTATTCGAGTGAGTAGAAATATTGAACACAACTTGGATAGAGAACAAGAAGATTTTGAATTACAAGTTACAACTCCAGGATTAAGTAACCCATTTAAAGTAGAGCAACAATACATCAAGAACATAGGAAGAAATGTAAAAGTTGTATTTAAAGATGTTGGGAGTATAGAGGGGAAATTAGTTGAAGTTAACGCAGCTAATATTGTTGTTGAAACAGCAACTAAAGAACGTATAGAGGGGAAGAAGAAAAAAGAGTTAGTCGTTAGACAACATCCTATCGAAAAAGAAAATATAAAAGAAACTAAAATAGTTATCTCATTTAAATAAAAAATAAACAAATGAATGCTTTAAATTTAATAGAGTCGTTTTCGGAGTTTAAAGAAATGAAGAACATCGATCGTGTTACCATGATGCGTATCTTAGAAGATGTTTTTAGATCAACTCTAAAGAAAAAATATGGAACAGACGAACATGTAGATGTGATTGTTAATCCAGATAAAGGAGACTTAGAAATTTGGTTAAACAGAGAGATTGTACCAGATGGAGAAGTAGAAGACCCTAACATTGAAATAGCATATTCTGATGCCATAAAAATTGAACCAGATTTTGAAGTAGGTGAAGAAGTTTCTGAAGAAATTCAAATGCAAGATTTTGGAAGAAGAAATATTCTTTCATTGCGTCAAAACCTTGTTTCGCGTATTTTAGAGCTAGAAAAAGATAATGTTTATAAAATATACAAAGACAGAATTGGTGAAATCGTAACAGGTGAAGTTTACCAAATATGGAAAAGAGAAATTCTTATTTTAGATGATGATGGAAATGAATTGATCTTACCAAAGTCGGAGCAAATACCTTCTGATTACTTTAAGAAAGGAGAAACATTAAGAGCTGTTGTATCAAGAGTTGAGCTAAAAAACAACTCTCCTGTTATTATTTTATCTAGAACAGATCCTAAATTCTTAGCTAGATTATTTGAATTAGAAGTTCCTGAAGTTTTTGATGGATTAATTACCATTAAAAATATTGTAAGAGAACCAGGAGAAAGAGCGAAAGTAGCTGTTGAATCTTATGATGAGCGAATTGATCCAGTAGGGGCTTGTGTAGGAATGAAAGGTTCTAGAATTCATGGAATTGTTCGTGAGTTAAGAAATGAAAACATTGATGTCATCAACTTTACCAATAACACAAAATTATTAATTCAAAGAGCTTTAAGCCCAGCAAAAATTAATTCTCTAGAATCAATAGAAATTAATGATGAAGATAAACGTGTTAATGTTTATTTAAGACCTGACCAAGTTTCTTTAGCGATTGGAAAAGGAGGAAATAACATTAAATTAGCTTCTAAGCTTTGTGGTTATGAAATTGATGTTTACCGTGAGGGAGCTGAAGACATTGATGATGTAGATTTAGATGAATTTGCAGATGAAATTGATGGGTGGATTATTGATGAGCTTAAAGCAATTGGTTGCGATACGGCTAAATCAGTAATTGAATTAAGTGAAGATGAACTAGTAAAACGTACAGACTTAGAAGAAGAAACTATTGCTGAAATAGTAAAAATTATCAAATCTGAGTTTGAATAATACTTAAATAGCGAAATTAGTTAGCTGATTTCGCTATTTTAAATAAACGAAGGTGTATATTTACATCGGATTATAATTCCTACTTTTAGAGTAGAAAAAATAAAAACAACCAATTAATAAATGGCCGTTAAACGATTAAGTAAAGTAGCAAGAGAAATGAATGTTGGAATTTCAACAATAGTTGAATTTCTGGATTCTCGCGGAATAGAAATTAGTACCAATCCAAATACTAAGATAGAACCAGCTATTTACGAGCAACTTCTTGGAGAATTTCAAAAATCTAAATCTGTAAAAGAAAAAGTAGATGAAGTTCGTTCGGAAAAAGAAGAACAAAAAGAGTTGGTTGCTAAACAAAAACAAGCTGAAAAAGAGGCTAAGTTAGAAGAAGATAGAAAAACTAAAGAGACTGAAGAGACGACTAGCTCAGGGTTGAAAGTTCTTGGTAAAATTGACTTACCAGGTAAAAAACCTAAAGCTGAAAAAGTTGAACCTAAAGCAGTTGAAGAGACTGCTCCTCCTAAAGAAGAAAAACAGCCAGAAGCGGTTAAACCTGATACTGAAAAACTGAAAGGGCCTTCTGTTGTTGGTAAAATTGACTTACCTAATAAAACGAAGAAAGAGAAAAAAGAGCCTGTTAAAAAAGTTGCTCCTAAAGAGGAAGTTAAGCCTGTAAAAGAAAAAGCTAAAGAAGAGCCAGTTGTTAAAGAAATCGAAACAATAAAGGCTACTGCTGAAAAACTTACTGCTCCTACTGTTCTTGGAAAAATTGTTCTTCCTGTTGATAAGGCTAAAGAGAAGAAAAAAGAAAAACAAGCGGCAATAGAAGAAGCTAAACAGCGTCGTAAGCGTAAGAGAATTAAGAAAGTTAATATTGAGAAGACTGGTAAAAAAGTATCTCAACAACAACGTAATAAGAAGAAAGCAGAGCAAAAACCAGAAATTACTGATAAACAAATTCAGCAAGAAATTAAAGAAACACTTGCTCGTTTAAGTAATAAAGGGAAAAATAAAGGGGCTAAGTTTAGAAAAGATAAACGTCAAGCTAAGAGTGCTCAACGTGAAGAAGAATTAAAGCGAGCAGAAGAAGAAAAAGGAATATTGAAATTAACAGAGTTTGTAACTGTATCAGAATTGGCTTCAATGATGGGACAACAAGCAACTCAAATTATTGGAACGTTAATGTCAATTGGGATTTTTGCTTCTATCAACCAAAGGTTGGATGCTGAAACGTTGAAACTTGTAGCTGAAGAATATGGTTTCCAAGTAGAGTTTGTAAGTGCTGAAGTATCTGAATCTATTGAAGAGGTTGAAGATAATCCAGACGATTTAGAATCAAGACCTCCAATTGTAACGGTAATGGGACACGTCGATCACGGTAAAACATCTTTACTGGATTTCATTCGTGAAACAGCTGTTATCGATGGAGAGGCAGGTGGAATTACACAACATATTGGAGCCTATAGTGTAACTGGAGAAAGTGGTAGAAAAGTAACTTTCTTAGATACACCAGGACACGAAGCCTTTACAGCCATGAGAGCACGTGGTGCACAAGTAACAGATGTTGCCATTATTATTATTGCAGCAGATGACGATGTGATGCCTCAAACAAAAGAAGCGATCAACCACGCACAAGCTGCTGGTGTACCAATGGTGTTTGCTTTAAATAAAATTGATAAACCTGATGCCAACCCAGATAGAATTAGAGAGCAATTATCTCAAATGAATATTCTTTTAGAAGAATGGGGAGGAAAGTACCAATCACAAGAGATTTCTGCAAAGAAAGGTATTGGTGTTGAAGAATTAATTGAAAAGGTTCTTTTAGAAGCTGAGTTATTAGAGTTAAAAGCTAACCCTAAAAAGAATGCTGTAGGAACAGTAATAGAAGCTACCTTAGATAAAGGTAGAGGTTTTGTAACCACTTTATTGGTAGAAGCTGGTACACTTAAAGTAGGAGATGTATTAATTGCTGGAACTCAATATGGTCGTGTAAAAATTATGCACGATGAACATGGTAAAGTTGTTAAAGAAGCTGGACCATCTACGCCAGTATCAGTATTGGGTATGAATGGTGCTTCTGCAGCAGGTGATCGTTTCCATGTATTGGATGATGAAAAAGAAGTGAAAAATATCGCTTCAAAACGTCAACAATTACAAAGAGAACAAGGGTTGAGAACAACTAAACACTTAACACTTGAAGAAATTGGACGTCGTTTAGCATTAGGAGACTTTAAAGAGTTGAACATTATCGTTAAAGGTGATGTAGATGGATCTATAGAAGCATTATCAGATTCATTATTAAAACTTTCTCAAGATGAAATTCAGGTAAATGTTATTCATAAAGCAGTAGGACAAATTACAGAGTCTGATGTATTGTTAGCCTCTGCGTCTGATGCAATTATTATTGGATTCCAAGTTAGACCATCTGCTCAAGCTAGAAAGTTAGCTGAAAAAGAAGAAATAGATATCCGTCTATATTCTGTAATTTATAAAGCTATTGAAGAAGTAAAAGAAGCAATGGAAGGAATGCTTTCTCCAGATATTAAAGAAGAAATTCTTGGTACTGCTGAAGTAAGAGAAGCCTTTAAGATTTCTAAAGTTGGAACAGTTGCTGGATGCTTCGTAATAGAAGGAAAATTAGTAAGAAGTGAAAAAATACGTCTGATTAGAGAAGGTATTGTAATTTACACTGGTGACTTAGGGTCATTGAAGCGTTTCAAAGATGATGCAAAAGAAGTAGCAAGAGGATACGAATGTGGATTAAATATTGATAAATACAACGATATTAAAGTTGGTGATCAAATAGAATGCTTCACAGAAGTAGAGGTTGCTAGAAAACTGAAATAAAAAATACATTATACCAAATGTTTAAAGCCAGTTAATCAAATTAACTGGCTTTTTTTATCCTTATTTTTAGGTTATTAACCATTTTAAAAGTAATTAACAAAACGGAATGAAAATTCATTTAAAAGAACTGAAAACAAGGACAAGACTATTGTTTTGATCAACAAACAAAACGATCTCATCAATAGACTAATCATATAACCACCATAATACTTCTATATTATTCTTAGTTTTGTGGAAAACCCCAGGTTATGAAAAATGCAATAATACTCTTGTCTTTAATCAGTCTAATCTTTATTTCTTCTTGCAAAAAAGCTACACTCACTAAGAAATTAAATGATAGCACTTGGGAATTAAAGAAAGTGATGCAAGGAGATGAAGATGTAACTGTAAAGATTTTAAAGACACAAATGGTTTATTCGAGTATTGAATATGCTAAAGATGGTAATGGTGTTATTTTAGGAACTCCTAATCGCGAGGAACTTCAAGCTGAAGGAGGAACATGGACTTTAGAGAAGATTGTTCCTACTGTTGGAGATCGGTACTATTTAATAAGAAATTCAATCGAATATCAATACGGAAGAAGAAATGTTTTCAATGTTAGTGAATATGGAAGCGAAATGAAGCTTACAGAGAATAACGTACTGACACAAACTATTGACGACTATACCATTACTTACGAAAAAATAAATTAACACCCTATCCTTTAAATTAAGTTTCCTCCTATTCTTGTTTATATTTTCAATGAATGTATCTTTGTTTAGAAGTTCTTTATAGTTGAATCATTTCACTATAAAAAGCTTAATATTGTTGAATATAATTAAAGATACAAGTGAGTAGAGTAAAAGTATTAGAGGCACTGAATCAGGACCCTGGTTCAAGTATTGTAGTTAAAGGATGGGTAAGAGCTTTTAGAAGCAATCGTTTTATCGCATTAAACGACGGTTCTACAATCAACAACATACAGATCGTAATCGATGATACTGTAATCAATCAAGATATAATTGACAACATTTCTATCGGTGCCGCTATTGCAGTGACCGGAGATTTAGTAGAATCGCAAGGTAAAGGACAGAAAGTAGAAGTCTTAGCAACAGCAGTTACTGTTCTTGGAACTGCCAACCCTGAAGAAGTACAAAAAACAATCTTACAGCCTAAACGTCACTCATTAGAGTTGTTAAGAGAGCAAGCGCATTTGCGTTTTAGAACCAACTTATTTGGAGCTATTTTTAGAATTCGTCATGCCATGACTTATGCTATTCACAATTATTTTAATAGTAAAGGATTCTATAATTTACACACACCGATTATAACAGGATCTGATGCTGAGGGTGCTGGAGAAATGTTTAGAGTTACCAACTTTGATTTAACGAATATTCCATTAACAGAAGATGGAAAAATCGATGTTGAACAAGATTTTTTTGGAAAAGAAACCAACTTAACCGTTTCTGGACAATTAGAAGCAGAATTGGGAGCAATGGCCTTAGGGCAAGTGTACACATTTGGGCCTACATTTAGAGCGGAGAACTCCAACACTTCACGTCACTTAGCTGAATTTTGGATGATCGAACCAGAAGTCGCTTTTGCCGATTTACAAGACGATATGGAATTGAGTGAAGACTTTATGAAGTATGTCATTCAATACGCTTTAGATAACTGTAAAGATGATTTAGCTTTCCTATTACAAAGAGAGGCCTTTGAAGAAAAACAAAAACCACAAGCCGAACGTAACGAGCTAAACCTCATAGAACGCCTAGAATTTGTTGTTTCCAATGATTTCGAAAGAATTTCATATACAGAGGCCATTGAGATTTTACAACGCTCTAAACCTTATAAAAAGAAGAAATTTAAATATCCTGTAGAATGGGGGGTAGATTTAGCCAGTGAACATGAGCGTTTCTTAGTAGAAAAACATTTTAAAAAGCCCGTAATTATTTTCGATTATCCGAAAGAAATTAAAGCATTTTATATGCGTAACAATGACGATGGAAAAACTGTTGCAGCAATGGATGTTTTATTCCCAGGTATTGGAGAAATTATTGGAGGGTCTCAACGTGAAGAACGTTTAGAAGTCTTAAAGGAAAAAATAAAAGACTTCAACATTGAAGAAGAACACGTATGGTGGTATTTGGATACTCGTAAATTTGGAACAGCTCCACATGCTGGTTTTGGACTTGGTTTCGAACGTTTAATTATGTTTGTTACTGGAATGAGTAATATTAGAGATGTTATCCCATTCCCACGTACACCAAAGAACGCTGAATTTTAATTTAATTGGAACCCAACAGGTATATTGAATATCTGTTGGGTTTGTTTTTTTAGCTCTTCTCAATATATTGTTGAATATATTTCTTAGCCACATTCATTTTTACTAAGTCAGGATTTATATTATAAATATACTGAACTATTTGCCATAGTTTATCTTCTGTCCAATAGCTATTATCTTGAAACAGGTAGTACTTCTCCCCTCTATACATTATAATTAGTTGAAATGGTTCCGTAATACGATGTTGAATAGGTTCTATTACAAAATAAAGCTCCTGAATATTTCCCTCAAATATTCTTTTAATATTAATATCAGAATGGGAACATTGTATTAATTTAAAATTGAGTCCATCAAAAACGATTTCTTGAAAAAAAATCCATCTCTTTTTGGCTACATTATACCCCCAATAAAACACATAAAAATTGAGAACAAACAATAACCAAAAGACAGGATTATCAGTACTTTCTTTACTTAAGAAAAACAAGGTATTAATCACAGTAAAGAAAACAATGATATATAAAGTAAATGGGATTTTTGAAGTAAATGGCTTTCGATTAGCTGTTGTAAACCTCAACATTAAACCGTCTTTTTTCTCAATGCTAAGACGATAAAAACAAGTCCTATTACTATACCTGGAATACTTAACCACTGTCCCATGTTTAAGGAAGCTTCAGCTAATGCGTCGGTTTGATGTTCTTTCCAAAACTCTATAATAAATCGAGCCGAGAACATCAATAAGAAAAAGACTCCGAAAATTAGTCCTTCTTTTTTATACCATTCGCGTTTCCAATACCCCCAGAAAAGTAAAATAAATACAATAAAATAACTTACTGCTTCCAAAATTTGAGTAGGAATACGGGGTATAATTGCTAAATCAAAGTGAACAACATATCCATCGGCTGTTTTAGAAACTGTTGGTCGATTATCAATTACAAAATAGTGTAATTCTTTATCTGCTGATAGTTTGGACTCTTTTTGGTAGTCATAATGCTTATAATAGCTAAAACTCTTGTAGAACTCATTAATATCCTCTTCAACGACATTCTTGTTATAAATAGGAAAAGTAACCGAGCTAATAGGATAATTAAATCCATTTTTTTCGATGGTTTTATCGGTATGTTCTAATGTTATATCTCCAGCCTCAGTTGTAAAATAATGAGAAAGAGAGTTTTTGGTTTCATATTGAAAGAAAAATGCGGTATTAGCATTGCTTTTATCGCCAACAATCTCCGAGTTCATTAAATTTCCAACTCGAATTAAACCTGCTGCCAAAGCAACTGTTAAGACTACTTTATCCAATGTCCACAAGACTGTTTTGGTTCCTTTGGTTACACGTTTTGCATAAATCCACATGGCAATAACAATCGCTATCGCTGCACCATGACTTGCTAACCCTCCTTTCCAAACTTGAGGAATTTCCAATAAATGTTGTGAATAATAATCCCATTCGTAGAAAAAAACATGTCCTAAACGCGCCCCTACAACGGTACCCACAACAGCATACATGAGTATTTTATCCAACCACTCTTCGCTAATTTTTTCGTTAGCAAACATCTTTTTCATCAACGTAAAGCCTGCAAAAAAAGCTAATCCAAACAACAACCCATAGTAACGAATCATAATTGGAGATTCGATGATATTAGGGTTAATATCCCAAGTGATAAAAGCGAAAAGATTCATACAATTATTTTAAACGATTTCTCAACAAAGGTAGTATATAATTCTATTGTTTGAATTAAAGTCAAAATCAAGTACCCTTTTTATAACTTATTTTAACTAAAAAAATAAATCCAAATAATCCTTGAGTATCTAAAATTGAAAAAACTCAATAAAATAATAGCTAAAAATAGTAAAATTAGTAAAGTAGTAATTGAAGTAACAAAATAAGCTAAAACAAAATAGAGTCCTATCCCCTCTCCTACAACCAAGGCATAACTAACATACATTGCTCCAATAAAATGACCCGGTTCTAGTTCAAACTTATAATTACAGTTCGGACAAGTGTCATTCATTACAGGTAACTTCAACAAGAAAATAGTTCCTTTTTTTCTAAAAATAACTCCTTTTTCACATTTAGGACATTTTCCTTTAGCAGCTGCAATCGCTTTCATATCATTTTTTTTACAAAACTATTGCTATACTTTATTTTTATCGTTGCACTAAAATTGCATATTTTTGGACTTTTAAGACATTAGTTATTTATTTCAATGCCTATTAATCCAATTTTAAACCTTTCTCATTTTACCATAAAAGATCTTACACCAGATTTTTATTGTAATTTATTTTCTGACCACTTAAACCAAAATCATTCAAAAATTACCGTTCCACACAAACACGATTTTTATTTGTGCGTTTTATTTACAGCAGGATATGGAACACATCAAATTGACTTTAACTCCTATCCTATTCAACCAGGTAGTGTGTTTTGTTTATCTCCCGGTCAAATACATAATTGGCGTTTTAAAGGCGCTGTTGAAGGGTATATCTTTTTTCATTCAGCATCTTTTTATGAAGCGCAATACACACGTAAAGCCTTAACTAATTTTCCCTTTTTTCTTTCCAACCTCAATTCATCTCAAATCAACCTTACTCCAAAAGCTATTAAAAGAATTGTTCCATTATTTAAACGTTTGTTGGAAAGCTATCAAAGCAATCACGTGATGAAAAGCCATAAAATTTGTAGTCTGATTGACCTTATTTACATTGAGCTCTATCAAGAGATTGTAGAAAAGAACCTCCCTACAACTCCACAATCAAAAGCTTATGGCAATACCCTTCATCAGTTAGAACAATTAATAGAACAATATTACTTAACCAACAAATCGCCTCAATTTTATGCTGATCAGCTCAATATAACGACCAAACACTTAAACAGAATTAGTAAAGAATTGATTAATAAAACAACTTCAACCCTAATTTTAGAACGTGTGATTCTAGAAGCCAAACGTTTATTGACCCATTCAAGAAAAAACTACAGCGAAATTGCTCGATATTTGGGATATGATGACTATGCCTATTTTTCTAGGCTTTTTAAACAAAAAAGTGGTTATTCTCCTTCTAAATTTGAAAAAGAGGTCTTAAAAAAGTAAGTATTACTTCAATTTTTGATAAAATAGATGAACCTTTTTATAGTTTTGTACTATAAGTAGATAAAACAGTTTTGAACTTTTTCGAATTCATAGAGCGTCATAAGTTTAGTATTTTAGGTACTATTGTTATTCATATCATCATCTTTGTGTGGATGAATTTACAGTTGGTTCAAAGCAGACCATATGTGGCCAATGAACGCGTGGTGATGCGACTAGACTTTACAGAAGAGGAGGACGAAACAACAGAAGATGAAGAAAGTTTAGCAGCTACAGAACAGCTCAATGGTAGTTCTCCTTTAACTAATGTCGTAGCAAATGCAAATCAAGAGAAGACGACTTATACGAATCAAAGTTTTAGCAAATCTAAAGCAGATCAGGAAGTTTTAGATGAATTAAAAAAGTTAGAAGCCGAAGAGTTTAATTCCATCAAACATGAGCAAGAAGATGAAACGACCAATAACTCATCAAGAACTGTAGATCCTGGTCTTGTAAAAGAGGATGCTGAGTCGAATGAAAATGCAAGCTATGGAAATGACGTAAGGGCAACTGCCAACTACTTCTTACCCAATAGAACACCTCAACATCAACCTACTCCATCTTATAAATGTACAGCTGAAGGTATTGTTACCTTAAAAATTAAAGTCAATCAAAAAGGGAGAGTAGCTTCTTTGGCTATAGATGAAACAAAAACAAACACTCAAAACGAATGTTTACGTAATGAAGCGCTAAAATATGCCAAAAAATGGCGTTTTACACAAGATTTTAACGATGTAGCTAAAAAAAGTGGATGGATAAAATTCACTTATGTTTCCCAATAACATTGCTTAAAAATGATCTATTATTAAATAATTTTTAACAGATCAATTCAACTTTAGAACACTTGATTCATAAAAGATTATATATTTGCTCAAAAAATACATTATGAGCGAAGAACTAGACAATTTTCAAATCCAAGGGAGTAAAAACGTACCCAATGCAACTGCTGTATTAGTTTTAGGTATTTTATCTATTATTACCTGTTGGACCTATGGTATAATCGGTTTAATACTAGGTATTATTGCTATTGTTTTACATAAAAAAGATAAGGCTGTTTACGCCACAAATCCTGCGATGTATGAACAATCGTTTAAAAACTCTAAAGCTGGAAATATTTGTGCTATTATTGGTTTAATCTTATCTGGATTATTCTTATTGTATATTATTGCAATGGTTGGTATTTTTGCAACTGCATTTAGTGCTGCAGCAGCTAACCCTGAATTCCAAGATGCCATGCAACAAATCACTGATTCTTTAGCAACACAACAATACTAAATTAACAAAGTGACTTTACATAACTTTGAACATAAAAAATTACCCAATGCTACCGCTGTGTTAGTGTTGGGTATTTTGTCCATTTGCTTTTGTGCTGCATGGGGCCTTCCTGGTTTAGCTATGGGAATTATTGCACTGGCTTTATATAGAAAAGATAAAGCGGTATACGATTCAGATCCTCAAGCTTATGAACAATCATTTAAAAACTCAAGTGCTGGTAAAATTTGTGCTATTGTAGGAATTAGTCTTTCTGCCTTTATGCTTTTGTTTTTGATTATTTATTTTATCATTCTAGGAAGCTTTTTTGGAGCATTTTTCGGATTGATGAATGAAGCAGCAAAACATAATCAAAATCATAGATACGAAGACTATGATGACTACTATTACGAAGATGAACTTGAAAGTGATAGCTCCAATACGTATGTAATAGAAGAAAATATTGACTCACTATCAATAGAAGAATAACTTCAAATAAAATAGTAGAATGTTAAAATGCCACTGGAAAGAAACATTTGGCGTTGAATGCATGGGTTGTGGTTTTCAACGTTCTTTGATGGCTTTATTGGAAGGTGATTTTCTAACCAGTTTAAGTTTGTTTCCCGCTACTATTCCTTTGTTATTTACATTTGTTTATACAGTGGCTCACCTTATTTTTGGTTATCAAAAAGGAGCTCGAAATATTATTATTTTATTTTCGTTCTCTGCTTTTTTAATGTTAGCTAATTTTATTTATAAAATTGCAACAAGCAATCCTTTACACTAATTCTTTAATAAGAAATAACGGGGTACAATCCTAAAATGAACACCAATTGCTCCTGTTATTGCCCCCAATATATTTGCCAATAAATCCAAGGGATCTCCTGATCTAAAGGGAATATAATGGTGCTGAATAAGCTCTAAAATTAATCCTAAAACGGTACCATAAATTAAAGTGATTAAATAAGGAAATTGCTGTAGTAAAGTACTACTACTTTGAAGATAAAACCCTTTTATTGTAACTAAAGAAAGTATAAAATACAATCCAAAATGAACGATTTTATCAAAGTGGGGAATATCTATAAACGAAGCATCCGGAAACTCTTGTCCCGGAATGCTACATAATATCACTATAATTACCGACCATATAATGGACAATAAATTATATCGAAAAAACATCTTTGTTTTTACCCTATTAAATCTTGGTATCCCTCAGCTGATAATAAAGCATCAACTTGAGCCATATCAGCAATTTTGATTTTAATCATCCACCCTTCACCATAAGGATCTTCGTTAACCGTTTCTGGAGTGGTTTCTAAAGCTTCGTTAAATTCAATAATTTCTCCTGAAATAGGCATGAACAAATCAGAAACTGTTTTAACTGCTTCTACTGAACCAAAAACTTCCTCTTGATCTAGTGTTTCTCCCTCTGTTTCGATTTCAACATAAACGATATCTCCTAACTCTCCTTGAGCAAACGCTGTAATTCCTACAGTTGCTACATCTCCCTCTACACTAACCCATTCGTGATCTTTTGTGTACTTTAAATTTGATGGTAAATTCATTTTTAGTTTTAGTTTATCTATAATGCTACGAATTTACATTTTTTTGTAAATACAACCAATTACTTTTAAGAGATTTAAGGCTTTATTGTTAAAGCAAATGGAACATCTACTGGAGGCAAGCAAGTATTATCGTTACAAACCATGTAAGATACCGCTCCTTTTATGGTAGCTCCATTAACCTTATCGTTTAAACTAACCAATTGTTTAAAAACTGCTTTTCCATCAAAATAATTAACATTTACCTCAAATACATCATCAAAAACAGCATGAGGTTCAGTTTGCTCAGCAACATTCCCAACAATATCAAAAGCATCTTGGTAATCAAAAGAAAAAACCGTTGGTAAAGGACCATCATCTGGACTTGGTAAATGTTGAGAATACATGTGCCACTTTTCTGCTATATTGGCTGTAAATGTCAGCTCATACATTCCCATTACATTAGGGTCTTCTGTAATTTCAAAATTCCACTGAACAGGACTTTCATCTTGTGCTTTGACTTGATTTACAAAAAACAGAGTCCAGAACACCAAAATAATTGCAACTATTTTTTTCATTTTAATTCTATTTCAAAAGGTTTATCAGTAGGAGGTAAGCATTTACCATCGTTACAAACCATAAAGTTGATATTACCTTTAACAATAACATTGCCATTTTTAACTTTAATCTTTTGTTTAAAGATGGCTTCTTTTGAGAAAGACGTTAAATCCATCTCAAAGGTTGTGTCAAAATGTGTTTCTGTATTTTCTTCAATTGTTGAGTCAATTAATTCAATGTGTTCATTGGGTTCGAAGTCAATCATGGTTGGTAATGGTCCGTCCATACTCGTTAAATACTGCGAATAGGTATGCCATCCCTCTTGTATTAAACCTTCTAAAACGACTTCATATTCATCTTCTGCAATCTTATTAGCTGAGAAGCTCCATGTAATCGGCTCAACTACTTCTGTTACAACCACAGCGTTTTCATCTTTAGCCTTTACTTCCAATCCATTGTTTAATTTTTCATTTGCAGCTAATCCGCATTCTAACCATGCAGCATATTCAGCTACTTCAGGAGTATACCCAACAGGATTATTCAACAGATAACCTTCAGGACTTAACAAAACGTAATAAGGTTGCGAAACTTTACCAAAGCTTATGGCTTCTAAAGTAGCCCATTTATCTCCTACTGTACGAATCATTTTTTGTCTTGTAGTACCATCTGCCAAAGGAATTGGGTAAGGACCTTGTTGTTCTTTAGGTAATTCTTCTGTATCATCTACATACAAAGAAACCAGAATATATTTATCGTTAATGAGGTTAAAAACCTGATCTTGACTCCATACATTATCTTCCATTCTACGACAATTGGTACAAGATTTCCCTGTAAAATCAACTAAAATAGGTTTTCCACTAGCTTTAGAAGCTTCTTGTGCTGATTCTAAATCGTGATAGCAAACCAATCCATTCGGACAATCTAAAGGATACATCCAACTATAATTTACCGGTGGAGCAACTCCACTTAATAAATTTAATGAATGGTAGGTATGTGTATTTGAATTGTATCTAAACCCTAAAAGTAAATAGACAGTAAGCGCAATAAATACTCCTGCAATACCTATTCTAACTTTAGAAAGTTTGACATTTGGACTATCGTGAGGAAATTTGATTTTTCCTAATAAATAGATCGCAATAGCTATCGAACACATGATCCATATAATTAAGAATGCTTCGTATTTTAAAGCACCCCAACCTTCTTGTAAATCTACAATCGAGAAGAATTTAAATGCTAAAGCAATTTCCACAAATCCTAAAACTACTTTTACTGAATTTAACCAACCTCCCGATTGTGGTAAACTCTTTAACATAGACGGAAATGCTGCAAACAACGTAAATGGTAGTCCTATTCCTATACCAAAACCTAACATGGCTACAGTAATTGGAACTGGACCATCTTTCATCGCTCCAGCTAACACAGACCCTAACAATGGTCCTGTACATGAAAAGGAAACCAAAGCCAATACAATAGCCATAAAAACAATACCTAAGAAACCTCCCATATCGGCTGCTTTATCAGCTTTATTGGTCCAACTGCTTGGTAAAGTAATTTCAAAATATCCAAAAAATGAGATCGCAAATACAATAAAAATAACAAAGAATGCCATGTTTAACCAAGAACTTGCAGCAATTTGATTTAAGATTTCAGCATCTAAATTCCAAATGTAAAATGGAATACTAATTGAAACATAAACGATTACAATTGATAATCCATATAACAATGCTTTGGCAACACCTTTCCCTCTTTCAGATCCTCCTTTTGTAAAAAAACTGACTGTTAAAGGAATCATTGGGAATACGCAAGGTGTAATTAACGAAACTAATCCTCCTCCCAGTCCTAGAATAAAAATCCACCAGTAACTCTTTTTTTCTTCTTCTTTTTCTCCACATTCTCCATTAACAGGATTTTGTAAATCTACTTTATCCAAATTAGGAATAACTTCGAGTGTTTTTTCATTGGTTTCAAAAACAATTTCTTCAGCTACAGCAGATTCTTGTAATAAATCAATCTTAAATGGATAAAGCTCAGGGGGCATACATTCTGAATCATTACAAATCATAAACTCTATTTCTCCCTCTAAAATCGATTCGTCTGTATTTTCTAAATGAATTTTTTGCTCAAACCTTGCGTTATTATTAAAATAAGCAATTTCAAATCCCCAAACATCATCAAAATGAGTTTCAGCTCCAATTTCCTTAACTTCTCCAATAAAGGTTAAATTGTTATTTTCCTTATAAATAAATGTTGTTGGTATTGGTCCCTCATCTTCTCCTAAAAACTGAGAGTATAAATGCCACCCTTCGTCAATTTTTGCTTCAAAAATCAACGTAACATTTTCCTTATCAATCTGCTCTGCTGTAATATCCCATTTGACGTAGAATTGCGAAAAAATCGATAACGTAAAAAAAGAAAATATACTCACTAAAAAAAACTGCCTCATCTATATCTATTTTTTGTATTAAAACTTGATAACCTACAAAAATAAATTATTTCGCTATAAAAAAACGTCCATTAAAGTTTTCTTTATTGGATTCCTAACTTGTTTTAACATTTTTTCGAAAGAGAGAGGGAAGAGAGAAGAGACAATTAGATGATGAGATAATAAGCTAATGAGATGATGGGAAAATAGCAAAGATGAAGATTCAACCCATTATAGCATTGCAGCATTTCATAATTAAATCATTACAGCACTAATCCAGTCAGTTCGAGTGCCGACAAAGGAGGTGTCTCGAGAAATAGACGGCTTGCTCATCCAGAAAATAGTATAGAGAGAAAAGAATAAAGAAAAGAGACAATTAGGTGATGAGATAATAAGCTAATGAGATGATGGGAAAATAGCAAAGATGAAGAT
>JAOASC010000038.1 GCA_025210295.1 Flavobacteriales bacterium
AATCCAGTCAGTTCGAGTATCGACAAAGGAGATGTATCGAGAACTAGACGACCTATTTAACTAGAAAATAGAAGAGAGAATAAAGAACAGAGACAATCAGATGATGAGATAATAAGCTAATGAGATGATGGAACAAAGAATAAAGTTCAATCCATTACAGCATTAAATCATTCCACATACCCCCCATTAACACTACGTTTCAGCAGTTCATCAAGCACTTTTTAGTTATAAAAACTTAGAACAAAAGACTTTTTATAACTCCGCCAAGATTCATTAGCTTTATCGAAGATTAACCCCCTTAAAAAAAATCAGTATGCCATTTAGCAACAAAGGAACTGAGCATTTTAACAACGCTCAAAAAAGCAACGTAGAGCAATTAATAAGAGATTTAGAAACTGCATTAATCAACCATCTAATTAATTTAAGTCCTGAAGAGCGCCGTCAGTATGGAAGTGTAAATGAACAAAACAAACTCATCATTGACAAAGTAAAATCATATCAGGAAAATAATCCAGCCCTGAGTACTCCAGATGTAGATTGGGTAGAATTTAATAAAGACTATGAGACTAGAATTTTTCTTTCAAAAATTATTGATCATCTGGAAGCATTAATTACAGGACTATCTAATGTTAAGATATTACACGATTGGGATAATTATCAGGCTGCACTTACAGATTACAAATATACCCAGTACAAAAACACCTCAAGTTCCAAAGCAGGCTATGAGGATAAAGAAAAGGACTTGAAGCAGTTTTTCACAAAAAAAACACCACGTAATCCCCCAGCTTCTAGTTCAACAGAATCATAAAAGTGTTGAACATAAGCTCAACACAAGGAACATCAACAGTTATATAGGTTACCTCATCGAGTTGGAGGATTAACAACATGATATAAAGCTATGCTCTACCCCTCCAACGGGATATACTACTCCTCGCTACAGGTTAAAGATTCATCTGTCGGGGTACAACAACGTAGTCAATGGCATTAAATTTTATGATGGCGAGGTTATTCACCCCTACAGTTCGAAATACTACCTCAACAGACTGTTAAAGAACCTAGATAGACCAATAAACAACCCCACAGCTCCTATGTAACACCCCATCGGATGATAAAATTACCCCTCCATCATGAAAACAAACACACTCCTATCAGCTATTGTATTGCTAAATAATTTGAGTTATGTAGCGCAAGTTGGTACTCCACAACTCCCCAATTACACACCTATTCAAATAGATCATTCCTACCCCACCAATCAACACTCCCAATTTAAAACGTCAAATACCAATTATCAAAATAAAGCCCTAACGGCTCAAAGTTTCATTAAGCAACAGCATAAAGCAAGGTTAGGTAATTTTCCTCAATATACCCCCAACATGACACCAGAGGAAAGACAGAGAGAAAATGAACGCTTCATCAATGAGCAATTAGCTAAACAACAAGGCTATCAGACCCCAAATGCTCAAAATAATTTCAACCAGTTATCCCCCTATCAAAACAAGAGCGAATACTATAAACAACTATTAACAAGGGTTCACAGGATCAACCAACAGCTTGTACAAACCGGGCATTACAATTCTCCTGGATTCAACAATGATTTACCCAATTATCAACGTGCTAAAAACACGTTAACCGCAATGCTTTCAGGAGCACAACCACTTTCTATTAAAGATGCGCTTTATCAGATCGAATCGGCTTATGGAAACTTACATTTATCCTATCAACAGTACATTAATCGCATTCAATTATCTGGGAAATTTATTAAGCATTGGCTAGTTGAAAACAGGTATGATTTGAATAACCCCGAAGCACTACACTTAGGTATTCAGAAATTTATGGGCGACACCCTTTATATTAAAGGCATTCAAAAAATAGATGGTAACACCATAAATGGTAAACAAGGACATACACCATTCTTTTATGATTTTATTGATACAGGCGCAGTACAAGACTTTAGAAATTACTTTTTAACCAAAGCTCTTGCCACAGGAACAGGACAATGTCACACCCTACCCTTAGTTTACCTGGTACTTGCAGAAGAAATAGGAGCAGAAACTTATCTTTCTTTTTCGTTGCATCATTCTTTTATCAAATACAAAAATAACAAAGGTACAATCGTCAATTATGAAAGTACAATTGATTGGAGCATGAGCGACCAACAATACGAAGAAGAAATGTCGACTATTTCAGAGGGAGAAAAGAACGGCTTCTATTTAGATACATTGAATAAGCGGCAAATAATTTCTTCTTTTTTGGTTGATTTATCTTACTACTTCCAACAAGAACATTGGGTCCATGATGGCTCTTTTATTAATGATTGTTTGAGTTCTTCAGCACAATATTTTAATAATCAATACGGAAACAATCCCGAATGGTATTATCTGAAAGGGACACTTTTGGTTGCTCAACTTGAACAAACGTTACAAGCCTGTGGTATTACCAACCTTGAAGAGATCCCCAAGCACCCAAAAGCATTAAAAGCTTTCAAGGCTGTACAAAACCATGAAATGCTAATAGAAAAACTAGGTATTCAGGGAATGCCCGAAGAGGTATTTCATCGAATGATTGAAAAGCACGATAGAAAAGGAAAGCTACAACAAGCTAAAAAAATTGATACCAAATCAACCAAAAACTTATTCTTTAATTTTTAGACAATATGCTTACCAAAATTCACATTATTCCTTTATTACTGGCACTCTTGAATAGCTCTATATATAGTCAGGAAAAAAAAGGATTTGAACAATCCTACAATGAATTAACCGATATGTTGGAAGGAAAACAAACAGCTAGTTTTGAAAAAGCAGTATTCTTAGCTGAGAATCCTTATTTAAACAATAAATACAATTTTAAAAGTTTTCAAATTGGAATAGATCAACATCTTAATTTAATTCATAAACTTATTGAAGCTAATGACCGTTCGGACAGTATTGATTTTAGCGTTATTATTGATAGAAGCAAACCGATGGATGTCCGTTTATTTCGTTATACACCTGCTCAAAAAAAAGAATTATATCAAAAGGCTTTGACGAATTGGGCTATCTTTACGTACATGACTGATACGATTGAATCGCCTTATTCTTATCATTATCCATTTTCTTATCAAATCAACGACCCTTTTGGGATTAATGATTGGACCAATTCACAGGTGATTAATTTGCTAACTTCTGACGAACAAAAAGGAAATTGTTTGGCATTGGTAGCTTTATTCAAAATCTTTTCTGAGCGTTTAGATAGTGATGCGATCGTTTGTACTGCTCCAGGACATATTTATTTAAGACATAAAAACGAAAAAGGAGAAGTTTATAATGTGGAATTAGCGACGGGAAGTCATCCAGGAGATGGAAGTATCAGAACATTGACATACACTAACAGAGAGGCTCTAATGAGTGATATAGCCTTACGTCAGTTAGACAATACCCAAAATATTGTTTTGTGTTTGGTGAATTTAGGAAAGTCTTATGAACGAAAATATAATACCAAATCAGATGACTTTGTTTTAAAATGTGCAGAAACAGCGTTAAAGTATGATTCATTGAGTTTAAACGCTCATTTATTAAAGTTACAGGTATTGGAGGATAGAGCTATTAATTATGCTATACAACACCAATTATCGCTAGAAGAATTAAAACAGGATAAGGCAATAGCCAATACCTATGGTCAATTAGAAAAACAACTTACTTTGTTATATGATTTGGGGTATCGTCAGATGTCTATGGAGATGCAAGAAATGGTATTAGCTGGACTTCAAAAAAAGGAAATTGAACAAGCTATTTTAGTGAAAGACCCTACACCTAGCCCATTTGCAAGTATTCAACCGAAAGATAAAAGTGATACCCGTTATTCCACTTTGTCAGGAGGTATATATCCCGAAGTCCACGAAAAGAAACCCATAGAAGTTTATGGGAGATTGGCATTTGATACCCAAAAGAAACAAATTGTAACCTATGATACCAGCAGTACGTACGGATTACTGATTGACCCTGTCGCTTTTGCGTGGTCGATTGATCCACATGCTTCAAGTTACCCGTCATGGTCGCCCTATGCTGCTTTTGCGGATAATCCTATAATATATGTTGACCCTGATGGAAGAGATAATATTATTTACCTATTGGTGCTACCATCTGCTAACGAAAAGCTAACAATGGCAGATAAACAGGAAATAATAAATGAATCAAATAACCTTTATAAAAAAATGGGATTAAACACAAGAGTTGTATTATTTGAAAATGCAGAAAACTTTAACCCTGACTTTATGGATGCGAATGATAGTTATGCTCTTTTAGGCAATTCTTCAGAAATTAAAACTATGCAATCTAAAAATGGGTTTTGGAAACAGCATTTAGGACATGTTTATACTGTTGATAACCCTGAAAAATCATCTATTTTAAGAGGCGGACATGAATTAGCTGTAGGAATTAATATTGCTTTTGAATTAAATAGAGTCTTTGCTAAAAAATACTTTAACCTTGATCAGAATAAAGGCGTTGCTTTCACTCTTGTGCATGGTTCAACTCATAATTCAGGAATGGAGCATAATCAAGATTATAATACTGGTATAGGTCGTGGAGCATCTTTTTTGGCTGGAATACTTCATCCTGAATTTGAAGGCTTTAAAATGGGAATTGTGTATGATGATAATGGTGAAATAATTACACCATCAGATGAAGCTATATCTGTTAATGAAGCATTAGAACTTTCTAACATAGCAAAAAACAAACCCAATTCCGTTCACATGAGGAATGTAAACACATTTGGAAGAGGTATTTTTCCAAATGGTTCAGAAGCAAGAGCTAATTACAATTATGTACATAATTTTTTACTTCAAACAACCATGGGTAAAAGTGGTTGGAGTATTCCATATAGAAATCCAGTAACAGTTGATGAGGCAGAAAAAAGTGGCACTTCTCCTGTATCAGTAGATAAAAGTAAGTTTTAAGTCTATGAAAGTTTTTATTATAGTATTATCCGTATTCCTATTAGGTTGTAATAACAATAATAAAATTATTCTATTAAATATCCCTACAAGTTGTTCAAGCAGAGAGTTAGACGTTTCAAATTATCGTTCATTTCAATTAGATGGCGGAAAAATAAACGGATTTTTTCCAAATGAATTTAGTTTGTTTGAAAAAGATAGTATTAAGAACTCAGTGAGTTACAATTTTTATGACACGATAAATGAGCATTACGAAACTATTTATTTCTCCATTACTGATAATTTAGATAAAACTATAAATGAAATTAAAGAGTCTCTTGTGGCTAAACAATATACAGATAGCTTATATAGGCAACCTAAACACATTTTAGATACCGTTTTTCAGCATAAAAAATACAAAGGTTCAGTTACAGAAATCCTCTCAAAAAATGAAATTAAAGGCAGATTTGTTTATGCAAGATATGTGAAATTATATATAAATAATCGAGCGATTAGATATACCTACGCTCTTAAAACGAACCTTGATAAAAAAGATATGATTTGTTCTAATAGAAAAAGACTAGAATCAATAGAGTTTGACTAAACAAAAATAGACTTAATGAAAATACTAAATTTATATATACTAATCCTTTCCTTTATTTGCTCCTCCTGTCAAAAAAGAGAGCCAAATATTTACATCTTTGATGATGATTTATTTGATGTTTCTATTGATCTACCATTTAACTGGAAATTAGTTGACGGAGATCATGATGATTTTTGTATTGTAGGTTGGTGTAAAAAAGATTCATCTTCGAATAACTATTTGAATGTCTATTTCGATAAAACAAAAGTAAATAAAGGAGAAAAACCAACTGCATACGACCATTTTGTTAGCTCTCCAATGATAAACAGAAAAAATGAGAAATTTATTTCATCTAAAATTTTAGAGTCCGAAAGAAAGCATTTTTTTATTCAAGCAACCACGCTCAAAAAGAATAATAAACAACACCTTATTATTTTTAGTAGAACTGTTATTTATGACCGTGTTAGTGTTACTGTAAAATATTTTATTGAGATAGATGAAAACTCAAATATCAATAAACTACTCAAAGAAGTTGAACATTCTATTACATCAGTCAAAGCCATTAACATTAAATCAAGTAGAGGATTTCTTCATCATTGGTCTTAATTCACCAACAATTGATAAAAACGAACCCAATTGACTACATAAAAAAACTTAATGAAAATACTAAATTTATATATACTGAATCTTTCTACCTGTATTCCAGCAGAATCGAGAAAAGATGATTTATGGATGATACCAGGAACGCCTGCGTTTGATTTTAACTTGAACTATAAAGCCAGAGGAATTGATTTGATACCGAATAAATATGGAGTCACAACAACATTTCAAAGTACACAAGGTGGCAGGGTATCATTATATAACAATTATAGATTCCATAGGAGTAAGCATGATTATGATTATAATTCAGAAAATGAGGATAACTTAATAGCAAAATAATATGAAAATCCAGATTTTAGTCTTTATTGCCCCATATTTCTTTTTGTCATGTCAAAAAGAGTATGTTGCTATATATGATGCAAAAGTAAATGGTAGTGAAGAGATTATTTACAGACATTATTTAGTATCTGATGGTAAATGGAGAAAATTATTCTGGGATACTGATATATGGACCGAAATACCATATCCAATATATGACACTACTACCATAAAATTATATATAAATAATTATGAAGCCAATTATAGGTATAAGATTCAATCAGAAAGGGATGGATATAAAATAAAACCTGAGGGACAAAATTATTGGAATAAGTATTATTCTTTGGATAATGACACCATTCATTTTGTAGATGATGTTAGTCATGAGGGCTATTGCTTCTATGAAGGCATAGATACTATTATTCGTGTAAACGGAGAAGAAAGAGAAGCATACATCTTTAGATACGGAATTCCGAATGTAGATTCTCCTATTTACCCCATTGGAAAAGGAAAGGGTAAAACGAAATACAATGAAATTAGGTGTATTGATAAGAAATGGAACATACCTCTTCAATATAGTTTTAGAGATACTTTAGAAACTAAACTTGATACAATAGTATTTTGCTCAAAAAAAGAACAAAAGAATCTATTAAAAGGAATTATTTTCAAAAATGTATCAGATACTATTCATAAAAATCAATTTGCGAGAATTAATTATTCTAATGATGCAAGAGAAATTATTAACGGAACTTTTAATTATGACCATTAACCCCCTTTAAACATGAACTATAATACTCACTTACTTAACTCCCTCGACCCAAGCGGCATCGAAAATGATTTACCTACTATATACTAAGGAAGTAAAAGTAGTAGAACTTCATCAATATTAGTAGATAAAAATAAATTTTACCCCTATGAAATACAAACTATTATTTTTCTTTTTTTTACTTTCCTTTCTGTCATGCAAAGAAAACGATATAATAAAAATTTGTATAGATTATAATAAAGAAATTAAGAGCAACGTTTCTGACCAATATGTTTGTTCAGAACACATATTCAGATTAGATAATATTACATTTAAAGGAATTGTCCATAATCATCTACAATTAAAAAAAAGAGATACTAATCGAAACTCAATGATGTATTCCTATGCTAGTGTTGACAGTCTTGTTATAGATAACGGTTCTTATATTAAGGTTGACAATTCTGTTGAAGCGTATGAAGCTCTTTACATATCATCTGAAAATATTGAAAGCTACTCAAATGTAAAAGAAATGTTGGGTTTTCTAAATAAGCAAGATAGTATAGTACTCCAAAGAAAAGACCGTTTATTTTCTACTTCATTTAAAAATAAAAAATATCAGGGTTATGTAAAAGAGTATTTAAAAATTGATTCTTTATTAGGTAAATTTTCGTACACAAATAAAGTTTACCTAGAGTTAGGAAAACAAAGCCTAAAAATCAATCATACAACAACGAATCAACTAGAAAATATCCATTTAATTAATAATAGTAGGCAGTTTGTAAATTCAATTGAGATTTATAATGATTAAATCCATTCTAAAAAATATAGCATTTTATACTGTATCCTTATTTGTGATCTTCAGTTCATGTAACAAAAGAGAGCCAAATATTTACATCTTTGATGATGATTTATTTGATGTTTCCATTGATCTACCATTTAACTGGAAATTAGTTGACGGAGACCATGATGATTTTTGTATTGTAGGTTGGTGTAAAAAAGATTCATCTTCGAATAACTATTTGAATGTCTATTTTGATAAAACAAAAGTAAATAAAGGAGAAAAACCTATTGCTTTTGATTATTTTGTTAGTGACCCATTATTAATCAGAAAAAATGAAAAATTAGTTTCAGCTAAAATTTTAGAGTCCGAAAGAAAGCATTTTTTTATTCAAGCAACCACGCTCAAAAAGAATAATAAACAACACCTTATTATTTTTAGTGAAACTGTTATTTATGACCGTGTTAGTGTTATTGTAAAATATTTTGTTGAGATAAATGAAAACTCAAATATCAATAAACTACTCAAAGAAGTTGAACATTCTATTACATCAGTCAAAGCCGTTAACATTAAATCAAGTAGAGGATTTCTTCATCATTGGTCTTAATTCACCAACAATTGATAAAAACGAACCCAATTGACTAAATAGAAACATTCAATCCATTTCATCATTAAACCATTACAGCATTAATCCAGTCAGTTCGAGTGCCGACAAAGGAGGCGTATCGAGAACTAGACGGCTTGTTGATCTAGAAAATAGAATAGAGAGAAAAGAACAAAGAAATTAGATGATGAGATAATTAGCTAATGAGATGATGGGAAAATTCAATCCATTGCAGCATTAATCCATTACAGCATTAATCCAGTCAGTTCGAGTGCCGACAAAGGAGGTGTATCGAGAACAAGACGGCTTGTTGATCTAGAAAATAGAATAGAGAGAAAAGAATAAAGAAAATTAGATGATGAGAGAATTAGCTAATGAGAGAATGAGATGATGGGAAAATTCAATCCATTATAGCATTTCATCATTAAACCATTACAGCACTAATCCAGTCAGTTCGAGTGCCGACAAAGGAGGTGTATCGAGAACTAGACGGCTTGTTGATCTAGAAAATAGAATAGAGAGAAAAGAATAAAGAAAATTAGATGATGAGAGAATTAGCTAATGAGAGAATGAGATGATGGGAAAATTCAATCCACTTCATCATTATAGCATTGTAGCATTGAAACATTAACTCATTACACCATTTCCCTCTCCATAAGCTATGTTTCCTCAATGTTAATTTTTTAAACTCGAAATAAAACAAAAACTTAACTTACAGCTAAAATCCTTTTAAAACTTGATATAGATATTTGTAGTGTTAGATTAGAAATTTATAAAAAACACAAACAAATGAACAAAACGACAAAAGTGATAGGGTTAGCTGCAATGGCTGCAATGACATTATCGATTACTTCTTGTAAGAAAAAAGGTTGTACGGATACTACAGCTACTAACTACGATGAGAAAGCTAAAAAAGATGATGGAAGCTGCCTTTATCCTTCTGAGGAAACTGGAAACGAAGTTGTACAAGGATCAATTACAAGTAATACGACTTGGACAAGTGATAAAGTTTATGAATTAAAAGGTAGAGTTGTTGTAGACAACAATGCTGTATTAACAATTGAAGCTGGAACGATCATTAAAGGACAAGAAGGAACAGGAACAAATGCTTCTGCTTTAATTATTGCAAGAGGAGCTCAAATTGTTGCTAACGGAACTGCTTCTAGCCCAATTATCTTTACTTCTGTTTTAGACAACATTGAAAAAGGACAAACTTCTGGGACAAACTTAGACGAAACTGACAATGGAAAATGGGGAGGATTAATCATCTTAGGTAAAGCGCCTATCTCTGCTGCTGATGGAGATACAGAAGCTCAAATTGAAGGAATTCCTGCAACAGAAACTTACGGAACTTATGGAGGTAGTGTTGCTGCTGATAACTCAGGATCATTAAGTTATGTTTCTATCCGTCATGGTGGAGCTTTAATTGGAGCAGGTAACGAAATCAATGGTTTAACATTAGGAGGTGTAGGAACTGGAACTACAATCAACAACATCGAGATTGTTGCCAACTTAGATGATGGTATTGAATTCTTTGGAGGAACAGTAAATGTCTCTGATTTAGTTGTTGCTTTCCAAGGTGATGATGGTATCGATATTGATATGAACTACTCTGGAACTGTTAGCAACTTTGCTGTTGTTCATGGTATTAACACCGATGAAGCTTTAGAAATTGATGGACCTGAAGGAATTACACATACTACTGGTACATTTACGTTATCTAATGGGACTGTTAAAACTACAGATGGTCAAGGAACTGGAGCTGATTTAAAATCTAAAGCTCAAGGAGACATTAACAACGTAACATTTGAAGGGTACACTAGTAAAGTAATCAAAGTAAGAGCTTCTTTCTCTGATACTGTTAACTGTACTGATAAATCTGACGCTTATGTATACTTAACGCAAGCTTCACCTATCTTAAATCTAAATAATTCTGAGATCATTTCGTCATCAAACGATATGGCAACAGCTATTGATATTTACACTAAATCTGTAGTTGATGCTGCAAACGACAACTGTACTGGATCATTAGAAAGTACAGCTGAAGCAGCAATTACAAATGCAGGAACAAGTGTTGTTGCTACGGGATCAACTGGAGCGAATTTATCTAACTTCACTTGGACTTGGACTTCACAAAAAGGAAAGTTATAATCGTCAATAAATCATAATTGTGCTGAAATCAGCAGTGTTAGAACGCGTTTCTAATGCTGTTGATTTTGTCATATATACTCATACTAAAATGTCACATAAATTTTTTCTTTCGTTCATTCTATTTATCATGACCTCTTTTTCCTTTGCTCAAAAAGGTATTTTAAGAGGTAAGGTCACCGATACCAATACAGGTGAAGAACTTCCATTTGTTAACGTTTATGTTAAAACAGATGTCACACAAGGAACCTCAACTGATTTTGAAGGTAATTACACTTTAAAATTAGAACCAGGCACTTATGAAATTGTTTATACGTTTGTTTCTTACACTGATAAAGTCATTAATCTAACAATTGAAGCAGGTAAGAATTATACACAGGATATCTCTCTAGCCGAAGCAACAGAGATGATTGGAGAGGTTGAAATCATTGCTGAAAAAAAAGCTTCTAAAACCATGGCTGCTTTTGACCGAGAAAAAATGAAGTCAACCAATATGATTGATGGAACGTCTTCTGAACAAATGAAAAAAACAGGAGATGGTGACGCTGGAGAAGTGATCAAAAGAGTTACAGGTGTTTCTGTTGAAGGTGGAAAACATGTTTATGTAAGAGGTTTAGGTGATCGCTATACTAAAACCATCTTAAACAATATGGAAATTCCAGGACTAGACCCTAATAGGAATACTGTTCAGATGGATATTTTCCCTACTAACTTAATTGATAACATTACAGTATACAAAACTTTTACTCCTGAATTACCTGGTGACTATACAGGAGGATTGGTCAATATCTTAACTAAAGATTTTCCATCTGAAAAAACGTTAAGTTTCTCTGCTGGATTAGGTTATAATACAGTAACCACTTTTAACCCTAACTATATTACTTACCAAACTGGATCTTTAGATTTCTTAGGTTTTGATGATGGTAGTAGAGCATTACCAATTAGTCAAACTAAACCTCTACCCGACCCTACTGAAGGAGATGCTGAATTAACAACTTTAACCAAAGCTTTTAACCCTAATATGGCTGTTGAAACTGGTTTTAGTGCTCCTAACCAAAGTTATTCTTTTGGAATAGGAAATCAATTAAACTCTGACAAAAAGGATATCGATTATGGATATAATTTTTATGTGAGCTATCAAAACAACTACAGGTATTATAATGACGTTCAATATAATGCTTACAGAAAAAATCCTGATCTATCTGACAATAGTTTCTTTATTGATCGATCATCAACTGGACAATTAGGAATACACAATGTGATTTGGTCAGCACTTATAGGTCAGTCGGTAAAAATTAATAAAGTTCATAAGTTGTCATTAAATTTATTCCATACTCAAAATGGAGAGTCTCAAGCGGCATCATTAAGAGAACAAAATTATGAATCTAATCCAGCGATTCTTGTTAAACAAAACTTACAATATACCCAACGTTCTACATCTAATGCCAATTTATCTGGTACCCATTCATTAGCAAAAAATAAATGGCAAATCAAATGGGCTTTATCACCGTCTTTATCGCTTATCAAAGATCCAGACATCAGAAGTACGATCTTAGAGGAAGTTGAAACAGAAACAGGTATAACTTATGGTTTATATAAAAGTGTTGGAGCAGAAATTAGAAGAATCTTTAGAGACCTCAACGAGATCAACTTAAACGGTAAGTTAGACTTTTCTTATGCTTTCGATCTTAAAAACGAATTAGAATCTACTTTAAAATTTGGATTTTCTGAGACCTATAAAGCACGTTCTTTTAAGGTATTTGATTATGTATTTGATGTTGAAAACATTACCGAAGTTCCTAACGATCCTAACTGGTTTTTACAAGAGGAAAATATATGGACTCCTGAAACTGATCAAGGAACTTTTGCTGATGGAGAAAGAGAATTAGCCAATTCATTTGATGCTAACCAATTGGTATTAGGAGCTTATGTTATGAATGAATTACCAATCAATAAAAAATTAAAAGCTGTATATGGGGCAAGAGTTGAAAAAGTAACCAATAAATATACTGGTCAGGACAACAATGCAACCATTGTTTACAACAATGCTACAGTTTTAGATGAAACCAACCTATTACCAGCTGTTAACTTTGTATATGTATTAAAAGACTCTGCTTTTAATACCATGAACTTAAGAACCTCTTATACACAAACCTTAGCAAGACCTTCATTTAAAGAAAAGTCTATTGCACAAATCTATGACCCTATCCAAGGAAGAAGATACAACGGGAATATCGATTTATTACAAACAAATATTCACAATGCTGATTTAAGATGGGAATATTTCTATGGAAGGACAGAAGTTTTATCGGTATCTGGATTCTATAAAAAGTTTATCAACCCTATTGAGATTGTTTCTTTTGACCTTGCTCCTAATGAGGTTAAACCAACCAATACAGGTGAAGCGGATATCTTTGGTCTTGAATTAGAAGCTCGTAAAAGAATTGGATTTGCAGACCAACCAGAAAACAAATTTTATGTAGGAGCTAATTTCTCTTGGATTAAATCTCAAATAGATATGAATAAAGTAGAGATTACTAAGGGAACTACAACACAAACTGAAAAAGAAATCAGAACATTAAATGCAAGAGAAGGTGAAGTTATTGGAGATTACCGACCTATGTCTGGACAATCACCATACTTAATCAATGCTTTTACTTCTTTTAGTGCTGATTCTATCGGTTTTGACATTAACTTAAGTTACAACATTCAAGGGAAAAGATTAGCTGTAATTGGTATTGGGGCCTTACCTGATGTCTATGAGAATCCTTTCCATAGCTTAAACTTAAAAGCGAGTAAAAAGTTTGGTAAAACCAACCAATGGAAAGCTAGCTTTACTGCTCAAAACCTACTTAATAACAAAAGAATTAGATATTATGAAGCTTATAAAGCAATTCCACAAATCTATGATTACTTTAGAGATGGAAGAACATTTGCCGCTTCAATAAGCTATACGCTATAATCCCTATTGGTATACGATAAAAAAGGAGCGAATCTATTCGCTCCTTTTTGTTTATAGAAAACTACTAAAAAATATAACTGATCTCCTTAAACTGAAACGTTAAGACCTCTCCTTTTGAAGCAAGCACCAACGTTCCATTATTTTCTACCTTTTGAATGACTCCCTTAATTCTTTGATCCCCGACTTTATAAGACTTTTCAACCTTATAATTCATTAGCCCCTCTAGGTAGCCTTCTTCTACGACAGTATTGTTTCCCCACTTTAATTCAAAATAATATTTTTCAAAAGCCTGTAACAGCTCTTTTAATATTGTTTTGACACTATAGTCCTTATGGGTTAATAGTTTTAAACTTGTCGCTCGATCGTTTTCAAAAAATACTTGATTAATATTCAATCCTACTCCTATAACTGCCTGTTTAATTTGATTCCCTTTGTACTGATTTTCAATTAATATTCCCCCTATCTTTTTTTGGTTAACATAAATATCATTGGGCCACTTTACTTCTACGAGGTCGTTAGGACATTTCGATGAAACAACAGCTTTTACAGCCAAAGCAATTGCCTTACTGATTAAGAAAAAATTATCTCCATTTAAAAAAGTCGGCAAAGCAAAAATAGAACACATTAAGTTCTCTCCAGGCAACGATTCCCAAACCGAAGCACGTTGTCCTCTTCCTTGGGTTTGATAATGAGCTAAAACAACCTCCCCTTCGTATACACGCTGTTCTTTTGATTTCTGAATCAAGTAGCTATTGGTTGAATCAATAACTTCTAACTCTTCTATTGTGTGTCCAAAAACTAACATTAAAAATTAAATATAATCTGGGCAAATACGATGTTGAACGCGTTTAAAAGGAGTATTATTGATAATATAGATAACAGCTAACTCCAACCCTCCTCTCCTACGGCTGGCAGGAACTAATGAAGAAGTATTGATATCATAACTAAGACCTACTTTCCAATTATCATAATCCATTCCAGCAGTCAAAAAACCTGCATCTTTATTACGATAAAACATTCCTAACCAAACAGTCCGGTATAACCCAATAAAATCTGTTAGAATATATTTAGCTGATCCTCCAAAATTAAACTCAGCATATTTTCCCTGTCGCATCCATAATAGACTTGGAAGAACATTTATTTTTTCGCTAACTCTCCATTCTGCATTGGCATGAATCAATAGTCTCCGATCTAATTTAACCGTTGCTTCATTATAAAAACTTTGATTGGGTTTAGTAATATTAAATAAGGCAATTCCTCCTCCTATTTTTTTTCTTTTATCAATTTCATTAAAATAGGCTATTCCCGTATTTAAATTCAAATAGTTCTTACTACTTCTCGCAAAATTTTCCTGAGTTGGTAAATTCGGATCATAAGCATAGCCGTCATACTGAACATCAAAATACAAAGGATCATACGAGATATTTTTATTGGTAAGTCCCGTTTGTAACCCAAATGATAAATTCTGTGTTGAATCTTCACTAACAGGCATTAAATAACTCCCTGAAACATTGGCTTGAAATGTTTTAAAACGAGAATCACCTGCCTGATCCTGGTTAATTTGAATTCCTCCAGCATAATTTTCTTGTGGTAAGAAATTTCTTGCATCTGCTCCAAAGCTAAACGTATTATAAGGAACGGTTACCGAAGACCATTGTGTTCTATAATTACCAACAAACCGATAATCACCGATAAACTGACCAGTTTGCGCAGGGTTTAAGTTAATTGGAGATAAATCATATTGAGAAAAATGAATATCTTGTGCATGACTAAAATGACTAACCAATACAGTTAGACTACAAAGTAGATATTGAATATTTTTTCTCATTTATTAGAGTAAATTTAAACTAATTTATGGAATTTAATACAGTTCAGCATCTTTAAGGTTGAACTTTCATACCTATACAGTGTATAAAAAGCTAAAAATACTACATTATGAATATTAATATAGGCACGCCATGCAGTGAGAATTGGAAGACGATGCTTCCCAATACAACTGGTAAACATTGTGAAAAATGCAATAAATCGGTCATTGATCTTCGGCATAAATCCACTTCTGAAATTCGAGAACTAGTTCATCAACATCAACGTTCAAGCATGTGTGTACGTGCTTATTCATTTCAATTAGATGATTATCAATATGTACAGCCTCTCAAACGTTTAGCTTTTGCTTTACTTATTGTTTTTGGAAGTACTTTGTTTAGTCTATCTGCAAAAGCTCAAAAGGCTACGCAAAAAATGAAAGAAACTTATCTTACCAACAAGCAACAAGCTTCGGAGTCAAAACTTAAGGGTATCGTCTCTGATGAAACGGGAGAGCCTCTCCCCTTTGCTAATGTTATCTTAATTCATAACGATACTATCATTAAAGGAACAACGACCGACTTTGATGGAAAATATCATTTCGATTTAGACGAAAGTTATTACAATAAAAAATATACTATTCGCGTCTCTTACATTGGTTATGCACACCTAGAATTAAAAGATCTTATCCTCAAAAAAGGTGTGATGATTCAAGACTTCACCCTAAACAATTACCAAGAGTTAATGGGAGATATTATGATTATTCCTCATGATCCTCCCTTAATCAATAAAGATCCTGCTTCACTCAATAAAACCACTTTTAAAAGACAAGAAATTCAACGTTCTGCTAGTGGAAGACCATAAAAAAAAGCTACTCAAAAATTGAGTAGCTTTTTTTATTTAATAGGTTATCTTAATCTTTCTTCTTCTTAGCATCTCTCATTGGATTTGAACCACCTCCGTGTGTTCTCCAATAGGGCTTTTTATGCTGTTCAAATCTAGTTGGTATTAATTTTCTTGGATAGTTATTATTATAAACTTCAGTATCAGCAGTTTCTAAATATGGGTCTAAACTAACTGAAACTACGCTCTTTTCAAAGAAGAAAACCTTAGTAACGTTATTGTTATCTTTTCTCCATATTTCAGCTGGTAAACGCTGTAGTTCTTTGGTTCCATCTTCAAAAGTAAACTCAATAATAATTGGCATCACTAACCCTCCTACATTTGAAAAGTCAACTTGATAGAAGTTAATATCTTTCTCAATGATTTCCTTTTTAGCTTTAGACTGATGTCTTAAATAATGCTGATAGTTTTCCTCTTGTTCAGGAGTCACTTCAAAAGGATTGTATGTCGTATAAAAATCCTCTAACCCTTTATCGTTTTCTAATGCCGTTTGTTCGATATCTTTTTTATTCCTTTGGTTAGAGATATCCGCTTCTTCTATACGTTTAGCTTCTTCTTCTTTTATTTTATTCTCAACTGTTGGGTTTTTCGTATTCAATTTCATCCATTGTACGTTATCAATAGAAATATCTACGTGATCTGTAGTGTAAAACCAACCTCTCCAAAACCAGTCTAAATCAACAGCACTCGCATCTTCCATAGTTCTAAAGAAGTCTGCTGGTGTTGGATGTTTCATCATCCATCTGTTCGCATAAGTTTTAAAAGCATGGTCGAATAATTCTCTCCCCATTACAGTCTCTCTTAAAATATTTAACGCTGCTGCTGGTTTTCCATAAGCGTTATTTCCAAATTGTAATAACGACTCACTGTTTGTCATAATTGGAGTAATATTGCTGACGTCACCTTTCATATAATCTACAATTTTATATGCAGGCCCTCTACTACTTGGATAATTTCTATCCCACTCTTGCTCTGCTAAATATTGTAAGAAAGTATTTAATCCCTCATCCATCCAAGTCCATTGTCTTTCATCAGAATTGACAATCATTGGGAAGTAATTGTGTCCTACTTCGTGAATTATAACCCCAATCATTCCATTTTTAGCACGCTCAGAATAGGTTCCATCAGGACTTGGTCTACCACCATTAAAACAAATCATAGGATATTCCATTCCTATCCATTTGGTATGTACTGATATAGCAACTGGATATGGATAATCGAAAGTATGTGAACTGTAACTTCTTAAGGTATGAGCAACCACTTTAGTACTGTACTGTTCCCATAGTGGATTCCCTTCTTTAGGATAAAAAGACATAGCTAATACATCTTTAGACTCTTGTTTTACTAGCATAGCATCCCAAATAAACTTTCTAGATGAAGCCCATCCAAAATCTCTTACATTTTTAGCCTTAAACTGCCAAGTCTTAGTGGCTGTAGCTTTGCTTTTTTCTGCCTTTTCAGCTTCTTCTTGTGTTACAATAAAAACAGGTTCTTTTTCTTCTTTTTTAGCTTTCGCTAACCTATTTTTTTGTTCTGAAGTTAAGACCTCATTTGCGTTTTGTAATTCGCCCGTTGCAGCTACTACATGATCAGCTGGCAAAGTAATTTTCACATCATAATCTCCAAAAGGCAACGTAAACTCTCCGCCTCCTAAAAATTGTTTATTCTGCCAACCTTCAACATCATTATAGACACACATTCTAGGATAGAATTGGGCAATTGTATAGATATAATTATCTTCATCTTTAAAATACTCATATCCTGAACGACCTCCGACAGCCATTCTATCATTGATGTTAAAGTTCCATTTGATATCAAAACTAATTGAAGCTCCAGCTTTTAAAGGTGTCTCTAAATCTATACGTAGCATTGTTTTATTAATGGTATAGTCTAAAGCTTTGTTATTTGATTTAATATATTCAATATTGAATCCCCCTTCAAAATCATGTTTCATTCTTTTAAAGTTGATACTATTGATATCATTCGTTTCTGCTTTATACGTATCAGATTCTGGATGACGCATATTTTGATCCAGTTGCAACCATAAATAAGTTAGGTCATCTGGGGAAGCATTATGATAAGTGACTTTTTCAGTTCCCTTAATATGCTGCTTTGTATCATCCAATTCAACAGACATAACATAATCTGCTCTGTTTTGATAATATTCGTGTCCAGGAGCTCCTGATGCCGTTCTATAGACATTCGGGGTAGCTAATTCTTGCTTTAGTTGCCTAAACTTGTTTTGATTGGTACTTCCTTGGGCTACGGCATAGTTTCCTATCCCAATAACTGCTAATAATGCTGTAATTTTGATTCCTCTATTTATCATTTATTTTAAATGTATGAAATGAATGTTTATGTATATAAGTATGACTGTACGTCTTTTCGTGTATTTTTAAGTTAACAATATTGTGTTGTTGTAAAAATGTTGGCAACAAGATATCATTTTTTATCTTAACTGTTTGAATAATATCCGGTAAATCGACTGTTATAAAACACCAAAAAGTTCCATCTGGATTCAACTCCTCTCCTACCAATTCAATTTTTCGAACTCCTCCATTAATTGTAAACTGGAAATGCTTTGATAAATAACGTTCTAATAGTTCAAATGTAGCTTCGTCTATTTTTTCTAAATTAATTCTTTTACCACTCTCAATAAAGAGAACTTTTTCTAGATCATCAGCATCTATTTTTACTTCAATTTCAAACTGCTTTTGTGTTTCGTTGACATAAACATTCGCAATACTAACATAATATTCATGCACAAACGATGAATGAACTAGCCATACTATAAAGGCGATAAAAATTCCAAAGCTCTTTAATTTTCCCATGGTAATAATTTTTGTCCTTGTTTAAGCAATTTTGGTGCCTTTTTATTCAAGTCTCTCCCTTCTAAGACCAATGCATACTTTTTTAAATAAGCTGCTGCCATAACTTTGGAATTAAAAAAGTCTTTGGCATATTCATGGCAAGCTTGTCTATCATAAGTATTATTTTCAATGGCTGCTGCTAATTCCAATTTATTAGCCGATAAATACCCATATTTTTCGGTGACTATTTCGGATAAGCTTCCATAAGGTGTTCCAAAAACTGGACAACCAAAATATAAGCTTTCAGTAATTGCTAGTCCAAATGGTTCCGACCATCTAACTGGAAATACCAACCCTTTTGAACCATTTAAAAACTTGTTTTTTGTCTCACCACCCACCATGCCTTCAAATGAAATCCTTGATGACAAAGTAAAACGTACTCCCATTTTAAAATTAATACGTTTTCCTCCTAGAACTTTCAACTGTTCTTTTTGAGTTTGTTTGATTGTTGCTATTGCGCCTTTAACATTTTTAACTTTCCAAGCTGCGTTTCCCAAGAAGTGAAAATAACTCCGCTCATTATCGAGGTTTGGCTCTCCATAATCTTCCCAATCTAAACCATTATGAACAAAAGAATCAGACCCATATCTATTGGCATGATTTTCTGAAACAAAAATGGAGTTTTTAGCAAAAGGTTCAAAGTGATTTCTGTTACCGTGAACAGTAACTACATAAGGAAACTTAAGTTCCTTGATTTCTTTTGCTTGATAATGATAATGAACAATGTCTGTTGACTTAGGAATTTGCTCATGAATATCAACAGCTTCATCTCTCTCTATTACTTCAGCAAAATCACATGAAGAACCTTTAGGGACAATGTATTTTACTTGATGACCTAAAGCAACTAACTCTTTACCCAAATACCAAATCACACGCTCAGTTCCCCCGTATTTATGTACTGGTATTTTACTATTATGTATAATGAGGATATTCATTGGGTTATAAAGTCACTTGGTAATGAGCTAACTTTCCAAGAGTCCAAAGATAAAAAATATTAAAACATCAAAAATTATTATTCGATAAACTAGGTTTTATTTTAGCTTAGAATTTTTATTCCTTACAATATTATGACAGATATTCAGTATATTTGCAAGCTCTAAACATTTTCAACTAAGTTTTAGTTGAAAACGAATTCATTTAATCAAAAAAATAGATCTATGAAAAGAATAGTCTTTCTATCACTTTTAACCAGCAACTTTTTTTTCGCTCAAGAAAATGATAAAGCTGTTTTTGTTAAAGAACCTGTAAGTTATTACCAACACACCATCATAAACGCCTTAAATGGAGATCATGATAAAACAGAAAAAACAAAGTTAAAAGTTGATCAAGCTGAGAAAGATTATCCTACCAATCCATTGGCATATCAAACAATATGGTACAATAACTTACTATCACAAGGTAACACTGGTACTTGTTGGTCATTTTCCACGTCTTCTTTTATGGAAAGTGAAGTACAACGTTTAACAGGTAAAGAAGTCAATCTCTCTGAAATGTATACTGTATATTGGGAGTATGTAGAACGAACAAAATATTTTGTTCAGCACAAAGGGAAAATGCACTTAGGTGAAGGATCTGAAACCAACGCTATTGCTAAGATTATGGAACTATACGGCACTGTTCCTTTCGAAGCATATACCGGACAAAAAGATGGACAAGCATTCTATAACCATGAGCCACTTTTTAAAGCCATAGAAACGCTCTTTGAGCAAATCAAAAAAGAAGGTGAATGGAATGAAGAAAAAGCAGTTATAAAGGTTAGAGAACTTCTTGACGAACATATAGGTGAAGTCCCTGAATACGTTGATGTCAATGGAAAAAACATGTCGCCTATCGAATACAGAGATTACCTTAAAATTGACCCTAGTAACTATGTTAATTTTATGAGTTTAATGGAAGCCCCTTATTATCAAAAAGCATTGTATAATGTTCCTGATAACTGGTGGAAAAGCAAAGATTATAATAATATACCTTTAGACGATTTTGTGCAACTTATAAAAGAAAGCATTTCTCAAGGATATAGTATTAGTATTGGTGGTGATGTCTCTGAACCTGGTTTTGATAAAATAAGCCAAACAGCTACAATTCCCTCTTTTGATATTAAATCTGATGATATTGATGAAAATGCTCGTCAATTTAGATTTACAAATGGCTCTACAACAGACGACCATGCAATGCATTTAGTCGGGTATTATAAAGCTAAAGATGGTAAAACATGGTTTCTAATTAAAGATTCAGGATCTGGATCTCGAAATGCAGGGGAAAGCTCAGATAAATTTGGGCACTATTTTATGCATGAAGACTATGTTAAGCTAAAAATGATGACCATTACTGTTCATAAAGATATCGCTAAAAAATATTTAGACAAAATTAAATAAATTGACAACCAAACTGATTTACCTCCGTTAGTTTATCAGCTATGCGCGCAATACTTGTTATACTATTCACCTTATTTTCCCTCAGCATTGTAAAAGGGCAATGCAACAATATACCTGTTGATTTGAATACTTGGACAACGCAAGGAGGTTCTTGGAATGTGAATTTAGGAGGAACATCTGTTACGCAAACTGTAAATGGAGGGGCTGTTTATTTTTTGAGTCCCAACCCTTTTATCAATACCATTATTAGTGGAGCACTTAGAACTGATGATGGAGATAATGATCGAATGGGATTTGTTTTTGGAGTTGAAGGTACTATTGGAGTCGCTCCTTTCCACTACTACAGATTTGAATGGGATGAAGGGGGTGATGGTAATGGAATGTATGTTTATGAATATGACGAAACAGGACTAGTTTCAACATTATTATCCGATGTTGGAAACCATTGGGTAAGATCATTTAATCATGCATTTTCTATCCAATATTACTCCATTAACATCACCCTTTCTATTGATGGGAATGTAGTACTTGACCTTGACGGGTGCTTCAATCCAGGAAAATTTGGATTCTTTAATAGTTCTCAACCCAATGTAACCTACTCTAATTTTACTTCTACCCCAAAAGCTGATTTCACATACAACAATAATGTTTGCCAAGACACTCCTATCAATACTAATATTTTTTGCAACACGATCCCTAATCCATACCAACAAATTAGATGGGACTTTGGAGATGGAACGATTATTAATAATGTAACTAACGCTAGTCATACTTACCAATCTTCTGGAACTTATAATATCAAACTGTATATCCTTGATTTGGATGGATGTGAGGATTCAATCACCAAGCCTGTAACAATTTTCCCCAATCCACAAACCAACTTTACGGTTGAAGATGTTTGTTTAAATGAGCCCTCAATATTCATGAACATGAGTTCTATTAATGCTCCTGATAATATTGCTACTTACAATTGGACCTTTGGTGATGGGAATTCTTCTACCCTAGCTAATCCAAATCATATTTATGCCAATGAGGGAACTTTTCAAGTTAAATTAGTCTTAGCTAGTAATAA
>JAOASC010000039.1 GCA_025210295.1 Flavobacteriales bacterium
AAAACGGTCATAATAATCGTCGTTATATTGGTTTAAAGCTTCAAGCTCGTCTCTTTTATATACAGCCATTACATTACCTTGAGCATCTCTAGTGTAGTATGTATACTTCCAATCTTTTTGATAGCTTAATAAACCGTTATTTTTCGGCTTTACAACTTTTACTACACGATTCCCCATTGGTCCATAACGGAACTCTGTATCAGGATGATCATCCGATTGGATAATCTCTGTTACTTTCCCTTGATTATTCCATTTGACTTCGGTAATTCCTTCAGCTACATCACTCGTTAATTGTCCTATTGCATTGTAAGAATAGTTACCTGTGTTTTGGTTATCAATATCATAATCTTTTGTTGTTGAACTCACCACATCTCCTACATATCCTAAACGGTTGGTTGGAGAATTTGGAGCATCTATATCGTTGATATAATGATAAGTAAAATCATCGAACAACACTCCATTTTCATCGTAACGTTTTAATGTTGTGATGTTTCCGTTATAGAGGTTGTTTGTAGTCAAGGTTGTGTTATTATCGATTTCCACTAAGAAGTTTACCTCACTAAGGTAAGCATTTTCAGTCACTTTTTTTTATTGGGATAAGTTTTCTTATTTAGCAAAATGGTAATGCTAAAAAATACTTGATTTTAATATAATTTGGCTTCTATATGGGCGCCAATTACATTCATCAAAATAAATTAACAATATTGCTTCTAACATTTTTTTAGACTTGGAAAAACTCAATGTTTTTCTATTCAATCTTTTAATCGAGTTTCTTACTGTAGCTCCTTGACGTTCTATTCTGTTTGTAATTCTTCTTCCTCTTTTATGTATTCCTTCAGGGATATCAGAAAATAAACTACTATATCCAGTCCATTTATCAGTCCTAATACTTTTGGGTTCTAGTTTCTTCAATTTATCTACTAATTTATTCACAGTCTGTTTGGTACGTGGACCTATAGCAAAATCAATTACCTCTCGTGATTTTCGATTAATCGCCCAAACTACCCATTGCTGGTTACTTTTTTGTTCTGAATACGACCATAATTCATCTAATTCATACTCCTGGCCATATTCATAATATTCTGGTTTTCTTATAGTCAAAGCCATGTCTTTTATACACCGTACAATATGAGTAGGGCTTAAACCTATTAAACGACCTATACCACGAATTCCAACGTTTTCACAAGTCAATCATTGAATTACTATTTTTCGATCTTTTGTAAAAATGTTACGCTTATATATTCTAAACTGGGTAACTCCACAACGATTACATTTCCAACGCTGTTTTCCTCTTACTTTGCCATGTTTGTGACATTTAGCGTCACATTTTTTACAATTCATCCTTAAATAATTTCAATAATTCCATACAAAGTCAAATCCCTTGAAAAGTCTTATAAGACAGGCTGTTCCAAATGAAAACCCCATACATTTAGTTACACAAGGTTAAAAAAACTTATTTTAAAGCTTTTTAAGAAACTTTCTTCAAGAAATAGTTATTAATACTACTTGAGAAAGACTATTACTATTTTTTTCAAAGAACTTATTTACAACACTTTAACTTTTCAAAGTTACAGTTTTATGGTGATGTTACACTACCAATTACCCAGATTTTTTTATTAAAAGTAAAATATGAATTAACAAAGAAATAAAAGAAATAGGTATTAATATTATTGTTAAAGTTATTGTTGAATAACCCGTTTCTAAATTTTGTTCATGATACAAATAGTTTAACAATAAAATATAAACCAATAATAACCCACAGTATTTCAGAAGAAAAACTATATAATCATGAAAAACTATTAGTTTACCTTTTTTTATTAAAAAAAACAATATTAGTATTACCAAGGGTAATATAAGCACATATACATACAACATATTTTATTCTTTAGTTCCTTTTTTGATAACCGTTTTCTTTCTACTTCTTCACCTCCACTTTCTTCAACAATATTGTCTAAAACTTCTTGCCAAGACTTAGTTTGCTCACTTCTAGCCGTACTTTCAAATAATTTTGCTGCCATTTGATCTACTTCTGATATACTACTTATGTTAAAGTGAATGTTACCATCTGTAGTTTCATATAATTCAAATTCAATTTCCCCTTTTTCAACATGTCCTTCTAATGTCACAAATTTAGCAGAGATATAAGAATCTTCTTCTTTTATTTCTTCAACTTTAACATACCCATTATTCAATAATAAATTAATCTCAATAAAAATATAGCTACCCTTTACAAAAGACGAGGAATTACCTTCTTTATCAACTGGAGAATTAAACGTAGCCTTAGAATTAGTCAAATACTTTTCAGGGGTACTTTTAAAAGTGTTCTTCATATCCTGAAAAGTAGTTGTTGGATTTTTTATAGTTACTCCAAAATGTTGTGATTGACCAAGACTAGTAGGTCGTTTAATCTTTAAGCTACCAGGAGCATAAAACTTAGACATAAAATTCTCCCACTCTAACCCTTCCAACTCAACACCGTCAACAACTCTATTTTCACTAAAAGCATACGGACTATTCCATGGAAATTCTATTGCTAAAGGATCAACCGCAAAAAATCTTCCTAATCTTGGGGCAGACATTCTGTATTTATAATTTGTACTGTTCCCCTTTCCTTTGATTTCATCATCGCTCTCCTGTCCTTGGAAGCCATAACGGTAATAATCTCCAATAACCTTTTTTAATGGTTTTTTCTGAGGTCAGGTCTTTTTTAAACTAACTTCTTAGGGTTTTAGTTGCTCTGCTACAAAAGCTTTCAAAGAACGCTTGGTCTGTTAACGTTTTAACTAGACTGGGTTGGTGGTTGATATTAGACTAACATTATAAGGGAACAGATAAATAAATTGTTTTTATATCATTCTCTTTGCTTAAAAAAAACAAAGTGTCGAAATGTTGACCTAATAATTCAACACTGATTAAGTCCCCTATTTTCCTTATGTCCTCTTTCTTTGTATATGTCAATTTAGCATCATAACTAGTATTTGATTTCCATTTTAATAAGAATTTTTCACTCACATCACCATTTTCAATGATTGTTAAATGTGTGCTATCTAATTTATATCTAACACCTATATCTTCAGGATACAACTGCTTAAAATCACCTATTATTAAACTTTTTTGCTCAGTTCCATCTATTAACTTCATTTTTGAAGTATAAGGTGAAAAATTTATTTTGTTTGTTAATTCCCAAAATTCAGGACAGCTATTATACAGATATGAAACAAGTGTATCATTATTTGATATAGCACATTTTTCTATAATAGAAGTAATGTTTTCATTATCTTTTTCTGTGTTTTTTATACATTGACAAACGTCACTATTATCAATGTTTTTATTTTGACAACTAAATAATACTACTGAAATAGTTAATAATCCAAATAATTTCTTCATTTCTTCATTTCTTCATTTTTTTATAAATAAACTCAAACAAAATAATTAATATAATCAAGCCAAATAAACTTGGAATTAGTTTATTTAGCACAGACCATGAAATAAGAGGATTAGTCAAGATATGATAAATCCTTCCAATTGTCATTAGTAAAATGATTGCTGTTACAAACTTTAAAAAAAGTAAGAACCCAAAAATAAAATAAGTTATTTCATCTTTAATCTTCATATCTATTTCTTCTCTTCTTCGGTGACCTTTTTTAATTCATTTTTTTCAACTGTTGTAACAGTTTCAATGGCTTCATCACCTAGTTTAAATAGTTTACTCCAATTGAAGTTTGTATTTTCAACTTTAACATTTATTTTTTCTAAAATTTCAGCAGTTTTTAACCCAACAACATCTAACCCTAAATCTATAGCTACATCTTTTAATGATTTATCATCAATTAAGGTAACCGTTTCACCATTTAACTTAACATCTACACCAGCAGCGATTAATGGACCTATAGTTTTTCCAAAACCTCCACTAAGCACATCAACAACATCTGTTTCCAAAAAGATGCTTTGAACTGATTTGGGGTCTTCAGCAAATAAATTTGAGATCAAGTTTATCTCATAAGAAATAATGACATTTTGAGCCATAGCTCTTCCATACTGAGACCAAATAGATTGATTAACAGTTACTCCAGCTGATGTTGGGGCAAGAGCAGAAGCTCCCTCTGTGACTGTTGCTGCAACCTCTGGAAGGACATCAACTGCTACAGGTCCTCCAATACACACTAAGGTCATGCCTCCTAAGAATATATGTAGCTTACCAGGTTGATTTGATAAATTTGCAGTATGAGCTTTCTCATATCTTTGCCAAGCACTAAAAGTATTAGGTAGAACATTTAAAGCTTCCTGACCTTTAGGATTATGGTGATTTCTATTTACTCCAAAAAATTTATCTACACTATAATTAAAATACCCTCTAGCACTTTCTAACCCCTCTAGCTCTATCATATGGATAACCATATTTTCACTAAAAGCAAAAGGACTATTGTGTGGATATTTAGATTCTAACGGGTCAGTAGCAAAGAACCTACCTAACCTAGGGTCATGCATCCTGTATTTATAATTTACAGAATTCCCCTTCCCTTTAACCTCGTCATCGCTTTCTTGACCTTGGAAATTGTAACGATAACTCTCTCCCCCATGTCGCCCAGGTTTTAACATTCCAAAACTATAGAAATCCGAATACGACTTAACATCAGCAATATACTGTGCTCCATGTTGGTAAGCTACATCTACTATTTTTGGATTATAAATCCGTGCTCCTGATTGGTAGAATGTAAAATCTGCCATCATATTGGCTGGGTTGGTTTCTTCTACTTCTCTTAAGAGTTCGCTGTTTCGATAGTAACGGATTTTATTACCAACTCGCATGACTCGACAAAGGTCTCCCTCTGTTACGGTAGTGGTCATTTTAAGGCTTCCGCTTTCATAGACTACCAGACGATCGCCTGTGATGTAGTATAGGGCATAGTCTATGGTGTTGTAATGGTGGTTGGGACTGGTAAAGGATAGTCCCATCATCACATTGGCAGTTTGGGTTTTGGCTTCAAATTCTACATAACCGTCTCCACTGATTGTGGCATTAGATGAGCATCCCGCTCCACCCCATGTGCTGCCTGTAGCATTTCTCTCGATATAATTGATGCCATAGGTGACTCCACTTTGTGTGGCCATGCTTCCACTGGTTATTAAACTGGTACTGGTGAGACTGGTTGGTCTTAATTTTCGGTCGGAAATGGTTTGT